>JBBTJH010000025.1:0-7233 GCA_038059555.1 Pseudomonadota bacterium
GCCGACTCGTGAGCGATTGGCTCATTCTCGTGGAATATACCAGCGATCTTGCGCAGCATGAAACGCCGCACAAGGTGATGCGCACGAGGGACTATCTGACGACGCCCAATCTTTTCACCGGCCGCCGTCCGAACATCATCAATCTGGCGCGCAGCTATTCCTATCAGAGCGAGGGATATTACGCTTCGCTCCTCGCTGAGGCGCGCCGTCACCGTGTCGCGCCGACCGTGCAGGCGATGGTCGAACTGGGGCGCAAATCTCTTTACGCCCACGCCGTCCCCGAACTTGAAGCGGCGATCCAGCGCGACATTGAAAACGGCGCCGAGCCGGTTGAAAAAATGCTGGTCGCGTTCACGACGACGCAGCCGCGCGGCTTTGAGAAATTCGCCAAGCTGCTGTTCGACTGGTTTCGAGCGCCCGTGATCGAGGTTGAAGTGACCGGCGGCGTCAAGCCGAAAATTCAAGGGTTGCGCATCGTCCCGCCGCACAAATTGAAAGGCGAAGAACGCCGCTTTTTCCTCGCCGCGCTTGACCAGCACACGAGCCGCCGCTGGACCGCGCCGCGCCCGAAGGCGACCGCCAAATGGTCGCTCGCCGTCCTCATCGACCCGAAGGAAGAGGAGGGGCCATCCTCGGCCGCCTCGATCAAGCGGCTCGCCGCTGTCGCCGACAAGATGGGCGTCGAGGTTGAGCCGATTTATCCGAACGAAATCGCCTCGCTCGCCGAATTCGACGCGCTGTTCATTCGCGCGACGACGGCGATCGACAATTTCACCTATCGGTTCGCCCGCCGCGCCGAACAGGAGGGAATGCCGGTCGTCGATGACACTGAATCGATGATCCGCTGCACCAACAAGGTTTACCTCAAAGAACTTCTCGACAATGCGCGCATTCCGGCGCCGAAGACGGAAATTCTCGACGACAAATCGAACTTCGCCGACGTCATGGAACGGCTCGGCTCGCCCGTCGTATTGAAGGCGCCGGACGGATCGTTCTCGCGCTCCGTGCACAAGGTCGCAACGCTCGAAGAGTTTCAGACGACGGCGAAGAAGCTTTTTGCCGACACCGCGCTCATCCTCGCGCAGGAATATATGCCGACGCAGTTCGACTGGCGCGTCGGCGTTCTCGGCGGCGAGCCGCTATTTGCCTGCCGCTACAAGATGGCGCGGGGGCACTGGCAAATCGCCAAACAGCAAAAAGACGGCGGCATGTCATTCGGCGGCACGGAAACGATCGCCGTCGAGCAGGCGCCCAAAAGCGTCATCGATATCGCCGTCAAATGCGCGCGCCTCATCGGCGACGGGCTCTACGGCATCGACTTGAAGGAAAACGAGCGCGGCGTCTTCGTCATCGAGATCAACGACAACCCGAACCTCGACTGGGACTATGAGGGCGAGGTGTTGAAAGACGAACTTTGGCGCCGTCTCATCAACTGGTTTTCCGTCCGCCTCGAAAAGCGGATGGGCGGGGCGGTCGCTGCAACGCCGGTTGCGCCCTCCGTCACCTCGACGCCGCCTCTGCTGGCGAAAAGCGGCTAAGCGGGCGACTTGCCCGCGACGCGCGCGAAAGTTGAACTCCGGACTTTTCCGGAACGCGCCCGAAGCCGGAATAGACAAACTCCTGAACGAGTGCGAGGCTTTGAGCCGAATCGCAAACGGGATGGGGCCAGCAATGATCAATCGCAGAGGGGTTTTTAGCGGCGCGCTTGGGGTCGCGGCGATCGCTGGCGGCGGCGCACGCGCGCAAGGCGGGGCGGGGATGAAAGCGAGCCTCGCGGTTCGCAACGCTGTCGTCTACACGAGCGACAAATCGCGCCAGAAAGCGCAGTCGGTCGCGGTCCTCGGCGACCGCATTCTGGCTGTCGGCGACGACAAGGAAATCGACCCGCTTGTCGGTCCCGCAACTGAGGTCATCGACGGGCGCGGTCTCTTTGTTTTTCCGGGCTTCATCGACGCACACTCGCACCCGAACGCCTTGCAGGAAGTTTACGGCGTCATCGTCGGCTTTACGACGGTTGACGAAATCAAGGCCGCGATGCGCGAGAAGGCGGCCGCGACGCCGCCGGGCGTCTGGGTCGAAGGCTTCATGTATGACGACAAGAAACTTGTCGGCGGGCGGACGATCACGCGTTTCGATCTCGACGAAGCGGTTCCAGATCACCCGGCGATCGTTCGCCATCGCGGCTGGCACACCGGGGTCGTCAATTCAAAGGCGCTCGAACTCGCGGGCGTCACCGATCAGACGCCCGATCCCGAGGGCGGCAAATTTTATCGCGATAACGGCGTTTTGAACGGCCGCGTCGCCGAAAAAGCGATGGCCGTCTTTGATCAAGTCGGCGAGCGCACTGAAGTCACACGCGCGATGCAGCAAGAAGGCGTCAAACGCATTTCAAAGCGCATGGCCTCGGCGGGGCTAACCTCGGTCACCAACGCCTACGGCCAATATGACGAGCTCGTCTCCTATCAGGACGCACATGCGGCGGGCGAAATGACCGTTCGCATGCGCTTCATGCCGGGCGGCAAACTCCCATTATACGCCGGAATGAAAGCCGCCGGTATCAGAACCGGCTTCGGCGACGAATGGATCCGCATCGGCGCTGTCAAATACACGATCGACGGCTCGGCGTCGGAACGCACCATGCGCATGTCGACGCCCTATAAGGCAAGGCCGAACGATTACGGCATCCTCGTCATGAACGCGGATGAGGTCTACGCGGCGGTCAAGGATGCGCGCGACAACGATTTTCAGATCGGCCTCCATGCCAATGGCGACGTCGCCATCGGCATGGCGCTCGACGCCTTTGAAAAAGTATTGAAGGAAAAGCCGCTCGCCGATCCGCGCTACCGGATCGAGCACTGCACGCTTGTCAACGACAAGCTGCTAAAGCGCATCAAGAAGGTCGGGGCCATTCCGACGCCCTTTTACACCTACGCGCATTATCACGGCGACAAATGGGACGAGTATGGCGAGAAGAAACTCGAACACATGTTCGCGCACCGCTCGTTCCTCGATCACGGGATCAAGGTTGCGCCGGCGTCTGATTATCCGCCCGGCCCCTATGAGCCGCTGATGGCGATCCAGTCGATGGCGACGCGCAAGGACCTTAACGGAAAAGTCTGGGGCGGCTCGCAAAAGATCGGCGTCGCCGAAGCGGTTGAGATTTGCACCATGAACGGCGCCTACGCGGCGTTTGAAGAAAACCTCAAAGGCTCGATCACGCCCGGCAAACTCGCCGATTTCGTCATGCTCGCGCGCGACCCGTTCACAGAGCCGCAAGATGCGATCAAGACGATCCCGGTCGTCAGAACCGTTCTCGGCGGCAAGACGGTGTTTGAGGCGTGAGGAGGATTTCCCCTCACTCCCAATAATATTTCGCCTTCTTGCGTGTCCCGGTGGCGACCTCGTTCATCGTCGCCGCGTCATAGAGGCGCCCGTTCAGCATCACCTCGTCGATTTCATCGGTGTTGCCGATGTCGTCGAGCGGATTGGCGTTCAAGATGACGAGGTCGGCGAGTTTTCCTTCTTCGATGGTGCCGATGTCCTTGATGTAGCCGAGCGCTGTCGCCGGCGTCACGGTTGCAGCTTTCAAGGCTTCGAGCGGCGTCATGCCGCCTTTGACGAACGACCACATTTCCCAATGGGAGCCGAGGCCTTCTTCCTGGCCGTGCGCGCCGATTGAGACGAGGACGCCGCGGTCGGCGAGCTTTTTCGCTTCCCTCGCATTGTACTGATCGACGAAGTCTTCGTCCGGCGCCTTGGTGCGGCGGACATTGTTCGGCTGAAGAATGTGCGGCGGAACGTGCTTGGAGAGTATCGGGTGCAGCCAGACATCGGTTGCATAGCGCCAATAGGGATCGGCCGCGAGACCGCCATAGGTGACGACCAGCGTCGGCGTATAGGCGGTCTTGGTCTGCGAGAAGAACGACAAAACGTCCTCATAGAGAACATTTTGCGGGATGTTGTGCTCAAGCGTTGAATTGCCGTCGGCGATCAAGGTCATGTCCTGCGTGAAGAGCGAGGCGCCTTCGGCGACGACCGTCATGTTTTCAGCCTTCGCCGCAGCGGCGACTTGCTGGCGCTGGTCGCGGCGGGGCTGGTTGTAGTTCTTGATCGAATGCGCGCCCTCGGCCTTCAGGCGGCGGACAAGCGCCAGCGCATCGTCGTAATTCTCGATCTCGGCGAAAAAGCCCGGCGCTTTCGCGCCATAGACAACGTCGCCGGTTGAAAAGATGCGGGGCCCCAGCAATTTGCCGGCGCGCTGCAACTCCGATGACGGGAAGACTTCCGTGGCGCTGTTCGACGGATCATGGATCGTCGTAACGCCGAGCGCGAGATGCGCGATCGCCGCCCAGTTCTGTTCGGGGATGATGTCGTCTTCGCCTTCGGGTCCATGCGCGTGCGCGTCGATGAAGCCGGGCGTCACCGTCTTGCCGCCCGCGTCGATGATGCGCGCGCCGGCAGGATATGCGGCTTCGCCTTCGCCGACCGCCGCGATGCGATTGCCGCGAATGACGACGTGGCCGTTCTCGATGACGCCGCCATTCGCGCCCGCCATGGTGATGATGCGCGCGTTGCGAATGACGGTGACGCCGGATGGTTTGTCCGCCGGGACGGTGATCGACAGATCAACGCCGGAGGCTGGCGGGGTGAATTTTTTCGGCTCCTTGTCGTCCGGCTTTGCGGGCTCTCTCGGGATCATGTCGGCGATCCGCGCGGTATAAAGCGTCGGCCCGAGCGACCAGTTGACAGCGCCCGCGCCCGACCATGAAAGATAGGCCGATCCGCCGCCGCTCGCCTTGACGACGGGGACGGCAGAGCTCGATTTCCCGGCGCTGATTTCCTGCGGCCCCGGCGTCATTGGCATCACATAGGCCGCCCAATTGTCACGGAACGCGAGATTTCTTCCGTCCGGCGATACCTGATAGTCGGTCAACAGATCGCCGGCCGCGTGAACGCGCCGGTCTTCGCCGTTCATCCCGACGCTGACGAGTTTAGTCTGATTGTCTTCACGGACCTGCATGAAGATGCGGTCGTTATCTTTGCCGAAATGCGGATTGGCGCCGTCGTCGGCGATTTTCGTCATCGCGCCGCCAGACGCCGCGACGCGGTAAACGCCGGGTGCGGCCGCGTATTTGCCGGAGAGGAGATAGCCGCTCGACCCTTTTTCAAAGACGACCGTCTTTCCGTCCGGGGAAAAGCGCGGGCGGCGATAGACGCCGGGGATCGCCGTTGCGGCCGATCCCGCCCCGCCGCCGGCGGACGTGACGCGTATGGTTCCAAGCCCTTCGTCCGTCCACGCCACATAAACGATGCGCTTTCCGTCCTGCGAGAAGGACGGGAAAATCTCGCGGCCTGCATCCGATCCCGTAAGGCGCTTGGGCGCGCCGTTCGGCAAGGATTTCACATAGAGCTTGCCGAGCGATTCAAAGACGGCCGTCTTGCCGTCCGGCGACACAGTCGCGAAGCGCGGCATCGTCGTTTTCACGCTATCGGGCGCGATTTCGATCGCCGGGCGCGGCGGATCGATGACGACGCGGTCGTCGTTGACGCGGAACGGGATTTCCGTCGCCGCGCCGTCAATCGTCACGCGGCGGATCTTGCCGCCCGCCCAAAAGACGACGGACTTTGAATCGAGCGTCCAGTCCATCGTCGGATAGACGCCGTGCACGGCCCATGTTTCCTGCAGATCAAGATCGAGCGCGTCGTAGATTTTTTTCTCTGCGCCGGAGCTGAGATCCATCAGATAGAGTTTCGATTTCTCGCGCTCGCGCTTGACGAAGGCGAGATATTTTCCGTCGGGGGAGGGCGTTGGACGCACCGCGCCGCCGGCGCCGCCGGCGATGCGCGTCGTCTCGCCCGTTGCGATGTCAAAGCGCTCGATCGCGAAGATCTCGCCATTGCCGTCTTGCGCGTAGATGAACGTGTCGCCGGGCGTTGTGTTGTGCGAATAATAAATCGACTTGCCGCCGGGCGCCATGAACGGCTCGCCGAGTTCTTTTTGATAGGTTTCGTTCGGGCGCTTCACGAGCTTGACGCCGTCGCCGCCGCCAAGGTGATACATCCATATCTCGCCGGTGCCGAGCGAGCGGCCCGTGGTGAAATGCTTGCGGCCGATCAGATATTGCCCATCGGCGCTCCAGTCCGGCGCGCTGACGAGACGGAATGTCTCCTTCGTCACTTGCCGCTTGTCCGACCCGTCGCGGTTCATGATCCAGAGATTGTCGCCGCCGGCGCGATCGGAGGTGAAGGCGATCTTCTTTCCATCCGGCGAAAAGCGCGGCTGCATTTCAAAGGCGAGGCCTTCGGCGATGCGTGTCGGCGCGCCGCCTGTGACCGGCATCGTGTAAATGTCGCCGAGGAGGTCGAACGCGATCGTCCGCCCATCGGGGCTCAAATCGACATTCATCCATGTGCCTTCATCGACATTGATCGAGACTTTGTGCGTATCGACGCCGGGCGGGGCTGAAACATCCCATTTTTTTTCATCCTTCGCGTCGTCGGCGAAGGCGGGCGTGAACAAAGGCGCGGCGATGGCCGTGACGGCCGCGCTCATAAACAAGATGCGTTTCATTTTTTAAGACCCCTCACAATTTCTTTTCTCTAACATCTATCGGCGAAGCGGCGATACCGTCCCGGCCCCCGCCTCGAATGGTTGTCATCGAGGCGCCTCCCCCGGCGCTTCGCGCCACCTTCTCCCACACGGAGCGAGAAGTGCAAGCCTGATTGACTTCAATTTCGCCCCGCCATACGCCTCGCTCCCTTTGTCAAATGGATATCGGGTCGTGGAAACGGCAGTTGCGGCGAAACGAGGCTCCGGCGCGGCGTGGCGATTGGAATTCGCCGCGTTGATGAAGCTCGGTCTGCCGATGGCCGCGACCCAGCTTGTCCAGTTCTCCGTCATGACGGTCGATGTTTTGATGATCGGGCGCTTGGGGCCGGAGCCGCTGGCGGCCTCCTCGCTTGGCCTCGTCATTTTCTTTGCCGCGTGGCTCGTCGGCTTTGGCCCCGCGATGGCGGTCTCGCCGCTGGTCAGCCAAGCGCTAGGCGCCGATCCCGACGATATCGACGATGTTCGCATCTCGGTCCGGATGTCGCTGTTCGCGATCGCCTTTCTCGCGCCGGTGATGTGGGCAGGGTTCTTCCTCGCCGGCGACATCGCGCGCGCGCTCGGCCAGCCGGAAAATCTCGCAGCGCTCGCCGGGCCTTATGTGATTGCGCTGGCGCCGGGCTGGG
>JBBTJH010000026.1:0-6562 GCA_038059555.1 Pseudomonadota bacterium
CGATGAAATTCATCGCCTGCTCATCAGGAACACCGCGCGCAATTTCGGCCGCTGCGGACGAGAGCCAGCGTTCAGCGCCGACCGCGTCGCCCTGCGCGAGCCGCGCCAGCGCAAAGATTTGGGCTTCGCGCGACGGGAAAATGGCGCCTTCGGCGTCGCGAATATCATCCGCGTACAAAGCAGAAAGTGCGTAAAGGCTTTCGAAATCCTTTGCGGCGGCGATCTCGCCCGCAACAAGGCCGGCGCGATCGCGCAGGAGTTCCGGCGCCGACATGGCGCGAATATCGCGATAGCGGCCGACAGCGTTCGCCGGCGCGGCGGCGTATATGGTCTTCAATTCAGCGCTGTCCATGATCCCAAAAAAGACGGCGCGCCTCGCCGCTGAAAGGCGCGTCGGCCAGTCGGCGGTCTCATCTTGCGCGATGGCTTTGACAACGCCGCCATCGGCGCGCGCCGAGACGCCGCCAATCGCGACGCCCATCGCCTTTAGCGCGGCATATTGAACCGCATCGACAGGCGCGACCGGCGCAGTCAGTTTGACGCCCGAAGCAAGCGGCGCCAGCAGAGCTTCATCGGTTTCGCCAAGACGGTCGTTCTCGCGCAAAATGCCCAGCGCAAGTTCGGCGGCGTCAAGTTCGTTTGACGCCGCGTAACAAACGACGCGCAGCCTGATCCAGAAACTGTTATCGAGACCCTCCGTCACGCGCCGCGCCCTGCCGCAGGCCGACGACGTATCGTTGGATAAAATATCGGCGATCGCCATTGCTTCAATGCTCTGGGGATCTGAGTTGGCGCCAGACGCAAGGCTTTCGATCTGCCGCGCTTCTTCAAAAAAGCCTGCGCGGGCTAGCGCTTTCAATTTGGCGCCGCCGAGCGAGGGCGTCGCTGCTTGCGGCGCGTCGCCGGCGGAGAGGAGCACGCGGCGCATCAACGCGCCGACCGCCGGACTTGAGGGCCGCGCCGGCGCCATTTTCAACAGTAGGGAAAGCGTCGCCGCATCTGAGCCGCGCCACAGATCGGACCCGAGCGCGCCGGCATTGCGATCAAGCAGCCCGGTTGAAAACGCATCTCTTGAAAGCGCGATCTGTTCAACTGGAGCGAGCGGCGCAGACTGGCCGTAAGCCGCAGGCGCGGCGAGCAGGCTCGCGGCGGCAAGCGCCAGCACGGTGCGACTAAGCATTGGCCGAGCCGATTGCGTCCTGTTCGATGGTCCTGGTGTCCGGCTGCAGGGTAAGGCCGAAGACATAAAGGCCGATGACGGCGATCACGATAACGGCGATGACGGCAAGAAACATGCGCACGGCGGTAAAACTCCTCAAACAAAAGTCCTCAAGACCTTCTAGACTAAGTCGGCGCGGACATGAAACCGGCCTTTTGGCTCAGCCCCACTACTGGCGCCGGGCGGGCAGCTTCGCTACAGACTGGCTGCCCATGCCCGCACTTCGTCGAAAACCGCCTGTCTCACTCCCGATCGACCGCCCGATCGCGCTTGTCGGCATGATGGGCGCTGGAAAAACAACCGTCGGGCGGCGCCTCGCGTCGGCACTCAATTTAAGGTTCCACGACGCCGACTCTGAGATCGAGCAGGCCGCCGGCATGAGCGTTGCCGACCTGTTCCAGCGACACGGCGAAGAGAGCTTCCGGCGCGGTGAGGCCCAGGTGATCGAGCGCCTTCTCTCCGGGCCCCCGGTCGTTCTCGCGACCGGCGGCGGGGCGCTATTGAACGCCGCGACGCGCGCTCTCGTGAAGGAGCGGGCGATCTCGGTCTGGATTCGAGCCGAGCTCGATGTGCTGGTCAAGCGCGCGACCAAACGCGCAACGCGCCCGCTCCTTAAAGAGGGCGACCCTAAAGAAATCATCGCCCGCTTGCTTCAGGCGCGAACGCCTTATTATGCGGCGTCAGACATCGCCGTAGACAGCGACGTCGGGAGCCATGCGCGCACCGTTCGGTCGATCATTGACGCGCTGTCTGCCTTTCTTGCTGAGGAGCGCGCGTCATGACCACCGACATCTGCCCCGTGCGCGCCGGCACCATCGGTTACGATATTCACATCGGCGAAGGACTGCTCGAACAGGCCGGCGCTTTACTGGCGCCGCACCTCGCGCGGCCGTTCACCGTCATCGTCACCGATCGGCATGTCGATAAAGCGCAAGGGCCGCGCCTTGAAAAAGGGTTAGCGGCTTCTGGCGTCGATTTCCGCAAAATCGTGCTTGAGCCGGGCGAGAGCTCTAAATCAATGCGCTCGCTCGAAACGTTGCTCGACGCGCTGATCGGACTTGGCGTCGAGCGGCGAGACCTGATCCTCGCCTTCGGCGGCGGCGTTGTCGGCGATCTTACCGGATTTGCAGCGGCGATTTTGCGGCGCGGCTGCCGTTTTGCACAGATCCCGACGACCTTGCTGGCGCAAGTCGATAGCGCCATCGGCGGGAAGACAGCCGTGAATTCCGCTAAGGGCAAAAATCTCATCGGCGCCTTCCACCAGCCGGCGATCGTCATCGCCGATATTTCGGCGCTGACGACGTTGCCGGAACGCGAGTTGAAAGCGGGATACGCTGAAATCGTCAAATATGGCGCGCTTGGCGACGAGCCGTTTTTCGCCTGGCTGGAAAAAAGAGGCGGCGATCTCCTCAAAGGCGACGCCGCTGCGCGCCGCATCGCCGTGAAGCGCTCTTGTGAAGCCAAAGCGGAAATCGTCGGCGCCGACGAACGAGAGACAGGCGTGCGCGCGCTTTTAAATCTCGGGCACACTTTCGGGCATGCGCTCGAAGCGGCGCTTGGCTATTCTGAAAAGCTGCTGCATGGCGAGGCGGTCGCTGCGGGCATGGCGCTTGCGTTCGATTTTTCTGTTCGCTTGAAAATATGTCCTCCCACCGACGCCGCTCGCTTGAAAGCGCATCTCTCCGCTTGCGGATTGCCGACGGGCCTTAAAGACATCTCCAGCGCGCCGGCATTTATCGCGGACGAGCTCCTTGCTCACATGATGCAGGACAAGAAGGTGGAAAGCGGCGCCATCACACTCATTCTTTTGCGCCGCCTCGGCGAGGCTTTCATCGAAAAGGACGACGATGCCGCGACGATCCATGAATTTCTGAAAAGCGCCGGCGCACGGTAGATCTCACTCTCGCCGACACAAGGACCGACAGACCATGCCGAATATCGATCCTACCATCGTGACGATCATTTGCGAGATTATCTTCCTGCTGCTGATGTCCGCGCTTTTTTCCGGATCGGAAACCGCCCTGACCGCAACGTCGCGCGCGCGCATGCACAAACTCGAAATCGACGGCGATAAGAGAGCAAAACGCGTCAACGCGCTGATCCGCGACCGCGAGCGGCTGATCGGCTCAATCCTTCTCGGCAATAATCTGGTGAATATCCTCGCGACCGCGCTCGCCTCATCGCTGTTCGCCCATCTGTTCGGCGCCGGCGGATTGGCGGTCGGCGCTGCTACCGTGACCATGACAATTCTGGTGGGCGTATTCTCTGAGGTCGCGCCCAAGACCGCCGCGCTCGCGCGGCCCGATTCGATCGCCATGCTGGTCGCTCCGTTGATGCGGTGGATAATCATCCTGCTCTCGCCGGTCACATTTATTCTTCAAATCGTCGTGCGTGGGACGCTTGGCCTTCTCGGCATTCGCCTCTCGAAAGATGAGCACATTTTTTCCGCCGCCGAAGAATTGCGCGGCGCGGTCGAACTTCATCATGAAGAGGGCGGGCTCGAAAAAGAAGCGCGCGATATTTTCCGCGGCGCGCTCGATCTCAATGAGATACGGATCGATGAAATCATGATCCATCGAAAAGAGATCGACATGCTCGATATCGACCAGAAACCATCGGCGCTGATCGCACAAGCCCTCAAAAGCGGCCACACGCGCCTTCCGCTCTATCGCGACACGACGGAGAACATTGTCGGCGTCCTGCACGCGAAAGATTTGCTGAGCGCCCTGTGGGAGGCGCATGGCGACGCCGGTAAAATCTCGATCAAGGACCTGACGCGTCCGCCCTATTTTGCGCCTGAATCAACGTCTCTCGCCGAGCAGCTCGACAATTTCAAACGCCGCCGCGAGCACTTCGCCCTTGTCGTCGACGAATATGGGTCGATCATGGGCCTCGTTACGCTCGAAGACATTATCGAGGAAATCGTCGGGGAAATCGAAGACGAACACGACAGCCCGGTCGAAGGCGTCAAGCCGCAGGCGGACGGCTCGATCAATGTCGATGGGAACGTGACCATCCGCGATCTCAATCGCGCCATGGACTGGTCGCTGCCGGATGAGGAGGCGGTGACGGTCGCCGGATTGGTTATCCATGAAGCCCAGTCGATCCCCGATGTCGGGCAGACCTTTTCCTTTCATGGATTCCACTTCAGGATACTGAGGCGCCGGCGCAATCAAATTACGGCGATTAACGTGCAGCCCATCGAGGCCGGTGAATCCGCGCCAGAATACAAAGACATATAAGGGTCGGAGTTAGACAAAATGGCTGCTGCGCGCGCGCCTGGGCGAAACGCCCTTTTTTTCATCTTCATAACGATCCTGCTCAACATGATCGGGTTCGGCGTCATCATGCCGGTGATGCCGGATCTCGTTATGGAAGTGACGGGCCTTGGACGCTCCGACGCCGCGCGTTGGGGAGGGCTTTTGTCCATGGCCTACGCCGTCATGCAGTTCATCATGATGCCGGTGATGGGCTCGCTTTCAGATCGCTATGGCCGCCGCCCGATCATCCTCGGTTCGCTCGCAGCCTATTCTCTCGATTTTCTGATGATGGCGCTTGCGCCGTCGATCGCGGTTCTCATTATCGCACGCATTCTCGCCGGCTCCTTCGCCGCAACCTTCACCACCGCCAACGCGTACATCGCCGACATATCCCCTCCTGAAAAGCGCGCAGCGAATTTCGGTCTGATGGGCGCAGCGTTTGGTCTCGGGTTCATCATCGGCCCTGCTCTCGGAGGGATCATCGGCGACGAATATGGACACCGCGCGCCGTTCTACGCCGTCTCGGCGCTCGGTTTTGTCAATTTAGTTTATGGATTTTTCTTCCTTCCGGAAACGCATGCGAAGGAAAACCACCGCGCATTCGATTGGCGCCGCGCGAATGCGCTCGGGGCGTTCCGGAATTTCCGTCAGTACCCTGTCATTTTGCCCATCGCGTTTACGATGTTTCTTTATCAACTGGCGCACTGGGCGTTTCCTTCCGTGTGGGCTTATTTCGCCGGCGAGCGATTCGGCTGGTCGCCGAAGCAAATCGGTTTTTCGCTGATGGCGGTCGGCCTCACTTCCGCTCTCGTGCAGGGCGGATTAACGCGAATCGTCATGCCGAAATTCGGCGAGCGCAAGGCGGCTTTTTTCGGCGCCGGCGTCGCAGTCGTCACATACCTCGGCTATGGGATCGTTACAGAAGGCTGGATGATCTATCCGCTGATCGCCTTCGGCGCGCTCGCCGGGTTCACCGCGCCCGCGCTGCAAGGCATCATGTCGCGCACGGTGCCGGCCGACGCGCAAGGACAACTGCAAGGCGCAATCGGGTCGATCAACGGGGTCTCAATGATTATCGGCCCGATCCTGATGACGCAGATATTCGCGGCCTTTTCAGGCGACGATGCGGCAATCTATTTTCCCGGGGCGCCTTTTATCGTCGCGTCGCTGCTGACGGCGTTGGCGATCATCCCGCTCTTCGCCGCCATCGGGCGTATTCAGCGGCCGGGCGCTGCGACGGCTCAACCCTAATTCGCCCGTTCCCCGCCAAGTCTCAGCCTCGCTGCGGTTTCAAGAAGAAACGCGGCCGACAATCCAAACAGCAACAGGCCGTCTGCCGAAATTGCACCGGAAAGAAGACGCCATTCAAAGGGCAATAAAACATCGCCAAAGCCGAGCGTCGTGTAGGCGACCGAAGAAAAATAGAGCGCCTCCTCAAATGACGCAAAAGCTTCAAGCCGGATCAGCATCTCGGCCCATCCCCAGATTTCCATCCCGTGCGCCGCCATCAAGATGAGACTGAGGATCGTCAGCATGGCTGAATCCCGGACGAACCGCATGGGCCCCCAGACCCGGCTTTTTGTCGCCCGGAAGATCGCCGCCATCGCCGAGATGATGATGGCGTGAAAAAACACGGTCGCCCCGATCATGCCGGCGGAAATAATCAGCTCTTCAGAAAACGGAATGCTTTCAGTCATCTCCGGCGCCCTCGTTACAAGCCGCGATGTTCAATCAAGCGCTGGCCGCAGGCAAGCGCTTTCCCAATTTGGGAATTCGCGGTGATGGGGCGCCCGGTCGCAACGTCTCAGGAATTTGCCGCCCGCCTGATCGCGGCCAGGATCATTTTCAGCCGGCCATTGGCGCGCTTCACGGTCTCATCCAGCGTCTCAAGCTGCTCGGAAAGCTCCGCTTCCTGCTCATCTTTCTCACCGAGCAATGTCCGCGCAGCTTCCAGTTCCGCTTTAATGACGACGATTTCCTTGGGGTCTTCAGTTTTTGAGAATTCAGCTGCTGCGTCGTCGTCGCGTTCAGGTTTTGCCCCACAAATGACCCAGCCGAAGGCGACGCCGAACAGGAAGGCGAG
>JBBTJH010000027.1:0-3618 GCA_038059555.1 Pseudomonadota bacterium
GCTGATTTCGATTTATCTTGTCTGGATCAATCGCGACACAGTCCGCAAAAGCGTCGGCGCGCCGTCCTTTCTCGGGGTCATCATTCTCGGGGCGGCGCTGCTATTGCTGCTGCTTGGCCAGCTGACCAGCATCTTTCTGTTTCAGCATCTTGGACTGGTGACGGCGATCGCCGGCCTCATCGCCGCCTTTGGCGGACGCTCGCTGTTGCGCACGACAGCGGCGCCGGTCGCTTTTCTCTTTTTCGCCGTGCCGCCCCCTTATTGGGTGATCACGGTCTTGTCGTGGAAATTCCAGCAGATGTCGTCCGTGCTCGGCGTCGCCATGGTCGAGCTGATGGGAATTCCGGTGCATCTCTCCGGCAACATCATCGATCTTGGCGACTACAAGCTGCAGGTCGCGGAAGCTTGCAGCGGGCTTCGTTACCTCTTTCCGTTTTTAAGCCTCGGCGTCATGGCCGCTTATATGTATCGCGGCAAATTCTGGCAGCGCGCGCTGATTGTCGCGTCGACCTTTCCAATCACCATTTTGATGAACTCGTTCAGGATCGCCGCGACCGCCGCCATGGTGCAAGCTTACGGCATCGAACAGGCCGAAGGCGCGCTGCATTTCTTTGAAGGATGGGTCGTCTTCCTCTTCTGCCTCATCGCCCTTTTTGGCGTCGTCGCGAGCC
The DNA here is from genome assembly GCA_038059555.1 of Pseudomonadota bacterium. Classification (GTDB taxonomy): domain Bacteria; phylum Pseudomonadota; class Alphaproteobacteria; order Caulobacterales; family Parvularculaceae; genus Amphiplicatus. The sequence goes on from JBBTJH010000027.1 coordinate 672, forward strand.
TCGCCCGCTTCTCAAATCCGCGCGTCAATCCGCTCGACGCGCTGACGACGCCAGACTTGCCGCTTACCGCGCCGCAGATGACGGGGCGCCCCGGCGCGATCATTTTTGCAAGCGCTGCAGCGGCGGCGGTCCTGACGATTGGCGCGTCGAAAATCGTCACCAGCGACGCGCTCATCATTCCGGATCGCCAGACCTTCAGCAGCGTTCCTGAGCAATTTCCCGGCTGGTCGGTCACCGTGCTGCCGATTGATCCGAGTGTTGCTGAAGTCTTGGGCGCGGACGATTCGATCGTCGCCAATATGCGCGCGCCCGAGGGCGACGATTTCAATCTCTATTTCGCCTATCTGAACGCGCAGCGCGACGGACGCTCTTGGCATAGCCCGCGCCAGTGCATCCCGGGCGGCGGCTGGAAAATCGTGAGCCAGAAGATCGTCAAGTCAAAAGCGGCCGACGGGCGCCCCTTCAACTACAACCGCCTCGTCATCCAGAACGGCGATTATCGCCAGCTCGTCTATTACTGGTACGATCAGCGCGGGCGCAAAGTCGCCAATGAATTCGTGATGAAATTCTGGCTGATCGTCGATGCGGTGACGCGCAAGCGGTCTGATGGCGCGATGATCCGCCTGCTGACGCCGATCGGGGAAGGGATGACGGTCGAGGACGCCGACAGGAAGCTCGAGGGCCTTGCCCGGCGCGTCGAGACTTTTCTGCCGGCCTATGTTCCGGATTAAACCCCGCCGAAACGCTGCATCTTTCGAGGGCTTCTAGTGCGCGTACTGATCGTCGCCAACAATATCTCGATGCGAATGGGGGGCGAGGCCGTGCTCCCCTATCATTATGTGCGTGAGATGAAGGAAATGGGCGTCGATTTTCACGCCCTCGCCCACGCCCGCGTCCGCGATGAATTGAAGAACTCCGAACTCTGGGAAGAAGGCCGGTTTCATTTCGTCGAAGATGCGGCGATCGAAAAAGCCGTCAACCAGATGAGCGCGCTGGCCCCGCCAGCGATCCGCGACCGCGTCTTCATGAGCGCCATATCCGCGATCACCGGCGCCCGGATCGCGCGCCGCGTGCGCCGTCTCGCCGTTGAAAAAAATATCGACATCATTCATCAGCCGACGCCCGTTTCGCCAAAATTTCCCTCGTTTCTGGCGAACATGCCGGCGCCGGTGGTGATCGGGCCGATGAATGGCGGCATGAGTTTTCCGCCGGCCTTTGAAAAGGCCTATGCGCAAGGATCGACCGGCGCCGTTGGCGCGGCGCGCGCGCTATCGGGCGTCTTCAACCGCCTCATTCCCGGGAAATTGTCGGCCGCCAGAATTCTCGTCGCCAACGAACGAACGCTTTCGGCGCTTCCCTCCGTCATCGACCGCTCGCGCGTCGTCCTTTTACAGGAGAACGGCGTCGATCTGAAAATCTGGGAAGGCGCAGCCTCGCAAAAGCCGCAAGCGCCGGTCTTCGTCTTCGTCGGGCGGCTTGTCTGGCTGAAGGGCGTCGATCTTTTATTTGAAGCGTTCAGGAAGGCGCCATCGAACGCGCGCTTGTTGATCATTGGCGACGGACCTGAACGCGCGCGGCTTGAAGCCCTCGCCGCAGATCCCGCCTTCGGCGGCCGGATCGAATTTCTCGGCTTCAAGCCGCAAACCGAAATTCGCGATATTCTCGCGGGCGCAACTGCTCTCTTGCTGCCCTCGCTTCATGAATGCGGCGGCGCGGTCATCCTTGAAGCGTTCGCTTGCCGCACGACGGCGATCGCGACTGACTGGGGCGGGCCCAAGGAATATGTGACGCCGGAAACGGGGATCCTCGTTCCGCCCGAGGGGCGAGAGGCTTTCATCAGCGGGCTTGCCGCCGCGATGACGAAACTTAGCAAAGACAAAGCGCTTGCCGCGCGCCTTGGCGAGGCTGCGCATGCGCATGTCATCGCCAATTTTTCATGGCGCGCCAAAGCGCTGCAGATGATCGACATCTATAAGTCGGCGTTGAAGGAATAGCGCGAGCGCTATTCGTCGTCTTCCGCCGGCGCTGCGTCTTCAGAGAGTTTCACGACGCCGACGCGATCTGAAAACTGCGTCTCGTCCGAGCCGGCCGCGCGGGCGCCGAAAATGACGCCGCCCATGTTCGACTTCTTGCCGACCTTGATCGAGGCGGTCGCTTTGCCGGCATCATCGGCGCGCACCGTCGTCGATTTGGTGAGAGCGCCGGGTGCGACGCCGGAATAGAACGTCACTTCCGCGCCGGGGGCCGCACTCGCCGTGACATTGACCGATCCGCCTGCCTTCACAAATTCCTGGTCGACGGTAAGCGTTGCCTGCGGATAGGACCCCGCCGCCCGTCCATAGGATTTGACCGGCGCCAGCTCGTAAGGCTCGAGCGCCGCATCGCCGATGGCGCTTGCCGCGCCTGATTGGGATATCCCTTGCGCGCCGCTATAGCCTTCCCATTGAGGCGTTTGCACCGGCGGCGCGTAGGAAGACGAGGCGGCGGAGGCGACCGGCTTTCCAGCTGCGGGCGTCACGAAAAATTGGCCGGCGATCGGATTTTTCCAGTCGATGCCGGGATTGAGATTGGCGATCGCCGCTTCCGACGCGTCGAGGCGATAGGCGATCTTTTCGAGCGTGTCGCCCGGCAGCACGGCGTCCAGCTGAACAAGTTGATCCCTCATGGCGCTGACGCCTTTTGGCGCCTTTAGCCCTCCTGGAATTTGCACGGTCGCGCCGGACGTTGAATAGCTGATATCCGCGACGCCCGGATTGTATTCAACCAGCAAGTCGAGCGGTACGTCGCAGAGCTCCGCGATGTCTATCATTGATTCCGTCATTGACGGGCTGACATTTTCCTCGCAGCGGCCGTCAAGCGCTTCGGCCTCAGCCTCCGTGTACAGAGCATGCGCGCGGCGCGCGCCCTCAAGGCCGGCGTAAGAGACGAGCTCGAACGGCGCGCCGTT
>JBBTJH010000027.1:3628-5685 GCA_038059555.1 Pseudomonadota bacterium
CCTGGTCAGGCGCGTAGAGCTGGGAATAGATATCGGAGGCGTCCACCTGCGGCGCGCCGGTATAGAGCGCCGCGCCATAAGGATCGGCGTCCGCGAGCTGGGGCGGCGCGTTCGTCGCGCACCCGGCGGCGAGAATGACGGCGATCGATGCGCCGGCGAAAAGCACGGTTTTATTCTTCATGGCGAGGCTCCCCTGACAAGCGACTGCCCGCAGTTTACGAGCGCATGTTAACCATTTTTTCGGGCGAGCGCACCCCGCCCTTTTCGCGCTGAAACGGCGGGGATAAAGCCTAAGATTACCAAAATGTCATGTATTGACGCCTCGCGGGGCGGCCGCAAGTGTGACAGATGTAGCATCATTGCCGCTCACCCAAGAGGATTGCGCCATGAAAGCCCTGATGCTCGCCGCCGTCTCGTCGCTGACCCTTGCCGGCGCCGCCGCCGCCTCAGACGCGACATATGAGTTAAGGCTCGATCAGAAAAACGGCGAGCGCACGATCTCCGTCGCCAATGATCTCAATGGCGCCTTCGCCGTCGCCGCCGGCCGCGAGGCGCTTGATCTCCTTGAGGGCGAGGAAGCAGACGCCGCGTTGAAGCGCCTGCGCGCCGGGCCCGAAATCGACTTTCATCACGAGGACGCCGACCCCGAACATGACGCGTCAGGCAAACGGAAAATCGTCATTCACAAAATGGATTATGATGAAGACGAAACCGGCGACAGCGAAAAGCGCGAGGTGCGCATCATCAAGCGCCGCGAGATCGATGTGCAATCTGGCGACGGCGAGGGCGTCGAGGACGGCCTTGAGGCTGAAGATGACATGGACCTCGACCTCGCGGACGACACGGGTTCGATGAGCGAACGCCGCATCATTTCGATCAACGCCGCCGGCAAGGCGGCCGCAACGAAGTTCATCGACCGGATCAAGGGCCTTGACGATGCTGAAAAGGCGGCGATGAAGGAGGCGGTCGGTCTTTGATCCGCCCGCCTTGCGCGCGCAGGCCGATCCGTCGCATGTAGAGCGACCCGAAATCACGAACGCCCGGATCGCGCGATGGACGCCTATTTAGCAAGTTTCCTGACGGCGTTCGTGACGCTCTTCATCGTCATCGACCCGATATTAGTGACGCCGATCTTTGCGTCGCTGACCAAGGACGAAGCGCCGCGCGCGCGCCTTAAAATCGCATTTTCGGCCGCACTTTATTCGATCGTCATTTTGACGATTTTCGGCTTCGCCGGAAATATCGTTCTGCATCATATGGGCGTCGAGTTGCCGGCCTTCCGGGCGGCGATGGGGATCATTCTCTATTTCATGGGCTTTCGGATGTTCTTCAACCCCGACAGCGAGACGCAGGCCAAAACGCCGGGACCCAAAGCCTCCTCGCGCGAGAATATCGCGTTCTTTCCGCTGGCTATTCCGATGCTGGCGGGGCCGGGCGCGATTGCGACCATCATGCTGCAGATGGGACCGGGCGCCGGCATCATCGACAAATTATCGGCGCTCGTCGCTTCCGCGCTGGTGCTCGCGATCGCCGTCTTGATGATGGCTTTTGCGAGCCGCATCGGCGACGCGCTCGGCCGCACCGGCATGAATGCGATCACCCGCATTCTCGGCATGCTGCTGATGGCGATGTCGACGCAATAAGTTATCGACGGCGTCCGCGTCGGCATTCTGGAACGCGTCGGCGCCTGACCCGCGTCAGGCGGCTTTTCGCAAGGCGATATCGCGATAGGATGAGAGAGCGCGCGCGAGCCACGATTCATAGGTCTCGTCGCAATGGCGAACGACGGTCATCAAGCCGCCGGCGGGCGCCGCGGCCTGCACCACGTTCAGGGTAATCCAGAGCGACCGGGCGCCTTCGGCTTCCAGCCCGTGGCGGAGCGCGGCGCGCACGATTTCAGCTTTCATGACCCAGTCCTTTCCGGCGGCGCCGTTGAAACCGGCGGCGAAACCTCTCCCCGGCTCCGCCGCTCCGGAGGTCTTGACGCCTCCTGCCCGCCGATAGTGGCCGGGCGGCGTTTGAGGGAGCGATGGAAGGCCAGTTGGAACGGCGCGAAA
>JBBTJH010000028.1:0-5063 GCA_038059555.1 Pseudomonadota bacterium
TCTCGGCTTGCGCCGCCTTGTTGCCGACCGTGTCCATCATCCACGCGGCTTTCAACGTCAACAGCCGCGCCATTTCGATGTCAATGCGGGCTTCCGCGACCCGTTGCTCCCAGATCGAGTGCTTGTAGATCGGCTTGCCGAACGCTTCTCTCGTTAAAATCCGCTTGACCATTTTCTCGAGCGCGACTTCGGCGGCGCCTATCGTCCTCATGCAGTGGTGAATACGCCCCGGCCCGAGCCTTCCTTGCGCGATTTCAAAACCGCGCCCTTCGCCGAGAAGCATATTTTCCTTCGGCACCCGGACGTTTTCAAGAACGACTTCCATGTGGCCGTGCGGCGCATCGTCAAAGCCGAACACCGGAAGGTGCCGCTCGATCCTCACGCCCTTGGCGTTCGCCGGGACCAGGATCATCGACTGTTGCAGATGTTTCTCGGCGCGCTTGTCGGTTTTGCCCATGACGATGTAGATTTTGCAGCGCGGATCGCCAGCGCCTGACGACCACCATTTGCGGCCGTTGATAACGTAGTCATCGCCGTCACGCCGGATCTCTGTTTCGATATTCGTCGCGTCGGAGGAGGCGACCGCCGGCTCCGTCATCAAAAACGCCGACCTGATCTTTCCATCGAGCAAAGGCGTCAGCCATTCTTCCTGCTGCGCGGGTGAGCCGTATTTCATCAGGACTTCCATATTGCCGGTGTCGGGCGCCGCGCAGTTGAAGACCTCCGGCGCGATCAGCGCGCGTCCGGTGATCTCGGCGATCGGCGCATAGTCGGCATTGGAAAGGCCGGGTCCAAATTTCGGATTGGTGTGGAACATGTTCCAGAGGCCCTCGGCTTTCGCCTTCGCCTTCAACTCCTCGATGATCGGCGGCACCTTCCAGCGCCCCTCTCCCGGTCCGAACGCTTCATGCTGGCGTTCATAAGTCTCGGCGCCTTCATAGACATGCTTGTCCATGAACGCGGATACTCGGGCGATGTAATCCTTGCAGCGAGGCGAATAGGCGAAATCCATGGGGACGCTCCTTTATTCGCGGTCATGATAGCGGACCCAGCCGCGCGCGAAAGAGCGCTGCACAGTCTCATCAGGCGGCTTTCTTTCCGGACCAGGACGCGTAAAGCTCGGCCCGCAGCGACCGGGGCGCGACTTGGCCGGCCATCTGACTGAAAATGCAACGAGCCTGCTGCGCACGGTGGTAGAGCGCTGCCTCGCCAATTCGCCGCGCCGGCCTTTGGTCCTCGGCGTCAGCGGCGCGCAAGGAAGCGGCAAATCGACGATTGCGCGCGAGCTCTCCCAGCAATTGAGTAAAGACGGCAAGAGGGCCGCGCAACTTTCTCTCGACGATTTTTACCTCAGCCGCGCGGCGCGGCGCGACCTCGCGGCGCGCCTTCACCCCCTTTTCGTGACGCGGGGGCCTCCCGGCACTCATGACATCGCGGCGGCGCTGGCGCTGATCAAAAAGATAAAATCCGGCGAGGCGGCGCTGGCCCCGCAATTCGACAAGGCGCGCGACGAGCCGCGCGCGCGCGATCGGGCCAAAGAGATACCAGCCGATCTTCAAGTGTTCATCTTTGAGGGATGGTGTCTTGGCGCCGAGCCGGAGAGCGAGGCGGCGCTTGCGGCGCCGGTGAACATGCTCGAAGAAGTCTATGACGCTGAAGGCGTCTGGCGCGGCGCCGTCAACGACATGCTGGGGGGCGCCTATCAGGCGTTGTTCGCTGAAATTGAGTATCTTGCATATTTGCGAGCGCCTAATTTCGAAATCGTCAGCCGCTGGCGCTGCGAACAAGAGCAAGCGCTTGCCGACGACGCGGCGCTGGGTCAACGCCCCCTGCTGATGCGGCCTGACGAAGTTACATTCTTTGTGCAGCATTTCGAGCGCATCACCCGCTCGATGATGCGTGATGTTCCCGCCCGCGCCGCCGTTACTTTTCAACTGGACGAGAGCCGCCGCGTCACGCAAGTCATCAGGCCGACGAGGGCGGGCTGAGCCATTGCGATGACCATTGCGCCGCCAGCCTTTCTGCAGACGCGATCTCGCCCCGTTCAATCGCGCCCAGCAATTCGGGTTCTTGCTCAGCGATTGAGCGCCTGATCGCTTCGCGAAAGGCTGGCTCCCGTCTCGCACGCTGTTCTGCGGCTGTTCCCTCACCGAAAAGACCATCTCGAAAGATGGATTTGCACTCGCCCTCAAACGTTGCCGGCTTGAACAGCGAAATGCAGGGCTGGAGCGTTCCGGTAAACGCAAACCTCGGCGGGCCGTCCGACAGGCGGACAATCATTGACGTGGTAGACGCATGCGGCCGCAAGAGCCCGGAGGCGTGCATGCAGACATCGCGATTTGAGCCCTGATCAAAGCCGTCGCCAGCGGCATGCCGACGAAGCATGCCCGCCAGCGCTGTCAGTGACATCTCCTGCGGCGCCGAGGTCGCAAGCGCGACGGTCGCCGCACGCCGGTCCGCCGCGCAAGCAAGTCGCGGCATCGCGAATGTTTCGTGCGCCCCTTTGAAATCTTCCCCGGCCCCGTGCGAGGCGCGATCAAAATCCGCGCCGAGCGTATAGGTGTTTGAAATCGACCACGCCTCCGGCGCTTTCTTCATCGCCCACTCTCGGCCGGCGGTCTCGAGAACGATGATGTCGCGCTTATCGGCGATGAGAAACGAATTGTCGTAACGAAAATTTCGATCCCGATAACCCGCGCCGCCGCCCTGCCCCCAGCGTTCAAGCAGGGCAATAATCACGGAAGCGGCCTCTTCGGCGCTCGCCGCCCGCTCAAGACCAAGCCGGACGAGATCCATGCCGAGAAGCGCTTCGCCCTTTTTCAGGATGCTCTTTGAAAACACCGCCTCATTCCCGATGGCGACGCCGGCGTCATTGACGCCCATCTCGGCGCCCCACATCCATGAAGGACGCGAGAGCGCAACGCCGCGACGCGCTTGCGCCTGCTCGATTTCAATATAGGTGCAGCGCAGCTTTCCAGGCGAAGCCTCGCGCGCCGGCGGATGGATTTCGACGCGCTGTTCTTCGCCGGGCTCCCGGTCGGAATTCTTCGCGAACCAGATCGCGCCGCCGCGTTTGACCGCCAGAGTGTCGCACATCCCGAAAGCCTATCGTCACCGAACAAAGAGAGATGCAGCCGCGATTTCTAGCCGCATCACGCCCTAATCGTCGCCTTGCGACAGCCCCGCATATTCATCCAGTCCGAGCGCGATGTTGAGATTCTGGATCGCCTGAACCGCTGCGCCTTTGAGGAGGTTGTCTTCCGCCGCGACGACGACGGCGCTCCTGCCGTCAACGCCGACATCGAAGCCGCCGATGATAACGCCGGCCCTGTTGGCGCCGTCTTTCAATTCGGGCGGATCGTCTTGCATGTCGATCAACCGCTCGCCGTCATAATGTTCGTGAAAAAGTTTTTTGAGGCCGACTTTGTCGATCGGCGCCGCCAGCGGCACATGCGCCGTCACCAAAAGTCCGCGAAACGCCGGATGGACATGCGGAAAAAAGCGCACTGGCGCGCCAAGGTGACGCGAGGCTTCCTTCTCGTGATTATGGCCGACGAGCTTATACGGCATCAAATTGTCCTGCAGCCTTTGCGGATCATTGCGTGGCGAGGGCGTTGTGCCTGCCCCTGAATAGCCGGAAACGCCAAAAATCGCCGGGACGCCGCCGAGCAGCGGCGACAGCGGCGCGACCGCCAATTGCAGCGCCGTCGCGTAGCAGCCGGGATTGGCTATGCGCGTCTTTCCCTTGATTTTATCGCGATGAAGTTCCGGCAGGCCGTAAGCCCAAGAGGCGTCGAAGCGATGATCGGCGGAAAGATCGACGATGATCGTCTCCGGCGACATTTTGTCGAACGCCTCGATATAGGGAGCTCCGGCGCCGTCGGGAAGCGCGAGTATGACGGCGTCGACGCGGCGGCGCGCGGCTTCCTTCGGATCAAGAGCCTCGAAAATGCACTCGTCCTTGTCCTCCGGCGCAATCTCGGAAACCTTGCGGCCCGCATATTCGCGGCTGACCGCGTAAGCGAGCATCATTTCGGGATGGCCCGAAATCAGGCGAATGAGCTCGCGGCCGGTATGCCCCCGCGCGCCGACCAGACCGATCAGATAGGGTTCGCTCATTCCTCAGCTCTCAAAAGAGGCGGGCAGCGCGGCGACGCGCTCGACATTGCGCGCGATCGTCGAAAAATCCGTCTCGCCGATCCAGTATACCGTCCAATAGCCCCGCTTAACCAAACCAGTTGCCATGTCGTTATAGAAGGCGTTGAAATTGTTCGCGGTGCGCGATCGCCACCAGAAAACCGGATTTTGTTTTGTAAACTGCCGCCAGATCGTGCGCGAGAGGCCTTCCCCGCGCGCTTCTTCGGTGACAGCAAATTTATCGAGGTAGATGAAATCATCAACTTTGGTCAGAATTGCGCCGGCGCGATAGCGCTCTGACATGAATATCTGGTGGACGGAGAGGTTGTCCCACCAATCGGGTTTGAGTTTGCGGGCAAAGGCCGATTGAACCAACTCCTCGGTTTTCGCGCGATCAAGCCGCGCTTTCGAGGTGAAAGTTCGGATCGCCTCGCCCTGACGGATCAACGTGCCGGATCCGCCATGAGTGAAGAGCTCGCGCACGAGGCCTTCGGGCGTCGTGATCGAGACCGACGAAGTGAGCGGCAGCGCGTCGAGCAGCCGTTTGATCTCGATGAGCTTCAAGCGCATGCCGCCGGCGACCCAGTCCGCCTTCATCAGCTTTTCATAGTCCGACGCGAGGTTGATCGAATGCATCGGCCGTTTGTGCTTGTCGAGAAGCCCGCCGGTTCCGGTGAGAAAGACAACCTTCATCGGCTGCAGCGCTTCAACCACCGCACGCGTTGCAGAATCGCCGTTGATGTTCAAAAGCTGCCCGCCCGGCGCAATGCCGAGGCAGGTGAGGATCGGAATGGCGCCCGATTTGACGATCGACCTCAGCATGCCGAGGCGGACATTGGTCGGCTCGCCGACGAAGCCGTATTTCGCCTTGTCGAGATAATCGGCCTCGATGACGCCGGCGATGAGGCCGTCCGCTTCGACGCCTT
>JBBTJH010000029.1:0-8004 GCA_038059555.1 Pseudomonadota bacterium
TGGGCTTCCTGTCGGTTGGGACGCAATTTCAGGACTTATTGTTTCGCTCAAGTTCCGGCGGCAGAAATTCGTAGCCGGTGAAAAAACTGTTGTAATTGCAGGTGAGCTCTTCACAGGCTGCTATATCGCGCAAGGCGCGGCCCGCTTCAAAATCCGAGTAATCCGTGTTCGGCGCGTCGGCGTGATTCATGAACCTTGAATTATCGACTTCATAGACGATGAATTGGGGCTTCTCGGGGTGTGGAAACGCGTAGCGGTCGAGCAGGGCTTTGAGATGCGGCGGCGCATTTTCATACTCATCGGTCGGCACCAGCCGGTCGAAACCCGGCTCGAATTTTGAAATGACCTGGCCTTTTTTCAGATCCTCGGCGGTGAAAACGCCGACGCCTTCGATGGCGCTTTTCGCGATATAGGTGGTGATGAGAAACATGAAAACTTTCGGAGAACGAGCGAAAGCCTTCTAGCGCGCAGCGGCGAGGATCGCCAGACAGTTTTGCTCGAAAATTTTCGCGGCCGCCTGCTGGCTGAAATTCCCCTCGACGAGGCGGCGCGCGCGCTGCGCCAGCTCGGCGCGCAGCGCCGGCTCGGAGATAAGGCGCAGCGCCGCATCGGCAAAATCGCGCGCGGCGTCGGCTAGAAGAAAATGCTCGCCGCTTGTGACCGGCAAGCCCTCAACGCCGAGCGCGGTCGAGACAACTGGCAGCCCCATCGCCATCGCCTCGAACGCCTTGATGCGCGTGCCGCCGCCGATCCGCAAAGGAATGACGCAGCAGGCTCCCGCCGCGTGCTCGCGTATGTCGTCAACAAAGCCGGTAAATCGCCAGGTCAAGTTTTTCGCAGCGGCGCGTTCGATCATCGCGCGCGGCGGGTTTTTGCCGATGACGGTGAACGACGCATCGGCGCGTTTGGCGGCGATCAGCGGCCAGACCTCGTCCATGAACCAGAAAAGCCCATCTTGATTGGCTTTCCAGTCCATCGAACCGATGAAGACAAGCGTTGGCGGCGCGTTCGCCTCCGGCGGCGAAAAGCGGAAATAACCGGCGTCAACGCCGGTCGGAATGGCGAGCGCTGTCGCCGCGCCGAATTCATCGCGAAATATTCCGGCGTCGCGCTCAGAAACCGCAATGACGCCGTTCGCCCTTTTGCAGGCGCGGTCTTCGAACCGGCGCATTTTCGTCGCCTCGTGCGCAAAGACGCGCCTCATCGCGCCGGACGCCGACTTTGCATGGCGCTCCAGAATTTCGGTTTCGACATTGTGAGCGAAGAAGAGATGCGGCGCGCCGATATCCGCCGGCGCCATGGCGAGAGATTGCACATAATCGAAAACGACGAGATCGGGTTTTTCGCCGAGCGCGACTGACAACGCGCGGCGCGCGGCGCTGTCTGCGTCGGCATGGACCGATATCGGAATGTGGGTGAATAACCCGGCCGCACGGCGCGCTTTCCAGAGAAGATTGCGCGGCGATGGGCGATAGAGCGTCACGGCGTCCGCAAGCGTTTCTATTTCGCCCTTCCAGCGCGCGGCTTCTCCACTCGTCGCCGGCATCAACAGCCGCGTTGCGAACGCGCCGCCTTTGAGGTTTTTTAAAATGTTGGCGCTGCGGATTTTTCCGCCCGCATCCAAAGGAAAGAGAAATTGCGGCGAGACGAAGAGAAGCGACGGCTTGCCGCTCACCAGCCGATGCCCCGGTAATCGGCGCCGCAAGCCTCTAAATCTTTGTCGCCTGTAAGATCGATCAGCACCTTGCCGATGCCGCGTTCGATGATCGCGCCTTTATCGACGCCCGTTGCGTGCCCGAAGATGATGATCTCCGCCGCGTCGACAGCGTCTTCCGCGTCGCGCGCCATCATCTCGACGAAATGCGGGATTTCACGCTCGATGAATTCCTTGTTTTTTCCCATCAACCGGCTGGCGTCGACATAAGGATCGACGATCCTGAGGCTGTAGCCCTTGCCGATCAACCGCTCTGCAAGCGCCACATAGGGCGATTCGCGCAAGTCGTCCGTACCCGGTTTGAAGGCGAGCCCGAAGAGGACGACAGGGCGGCGCCCGCACGCCCGCACGGCCGCGAGCGCGGCGTCAAGATGGGCTTCGTTCGACGCAATCGCCGCTTTCAGGATGGGCGCTGCCGCTTGTCCGCGCTCGGCGATTGAAATCATCGCGCGCAGATCTTTCGGGAGGCACGAGCCGCCGAAAGCAAAGCCCGGCCGAAGATAAGCGGGCGAGATATTCAAGACCGTATCCTTGGCGAAAATTTCGAGCGCCTTGCGCGCATCGACGCCGGCGGATTTCAGGATGCGCGCGGCTTCATTCGCGAAAGAGACTTTCAATCCGTGCCAGGCGTTCGACAACAGCTTGATCGATTCAGCGGTCGCCGGATCGGTGCGGATGATCTCGCTTTCAACGCCCGCATAAAGGCGCGTGACGCCGTCGAAGGCGGCGTCCGACATCGCGCCGATAATGGTGAAGGGCGGCTGGCGGAAGTCGCGCACCGAACGCCCCTCGCGCAGGAATTCGGGATTGAAGGCGAGGTGGATGCGCTGTCCAAGCTTTTCGCCGGCCGCCTGTTCGAGGACCAGCGCGAAGCGCTTTTCAGTGGCGCCCGGCGGCACGGTCGAGCGGATGACGACGACATGCTTCTGATCCGTCCCCTTCAGCGCTGCGCCGATTTCAGCAACGACATGATCGACATAAGAAAGATCTGGCGTTCCGTCGCGCGCTGTCGGAGTGCCGACGGAGACGAGCGTGATTTCCGACGCGTGAACTGCGGCTGCGGCGTCATTGATCGCGCGAAATTTGCCGCGCTGCACCGCGTCCGCAGTCAGCTCGGCAATCATTTCCTCGACGATCGGCGCCTCGCCGCGATTGATGAGATCGATTTTCGCGTCCGAGACATCGACGCCGACGACGTCATGACCAAGCTCGGCAAAGCAGGCGCCAGATACCGCGCCGACATATCCAAGTCCGAAGATTGCTATTTTCATCGTGCCGTTCCAGCCGCCCTTAATCGCCGATCATCACCGGGAGAGCTTAAATTTTTCGCGCCGGACGCCGTCAGGTTGCAATTAATCGCCCGTCTTTCGCGGATTTGGAGAAGATGCGCACTTCATTCGGCTGACGAGCGTTAACAATTCTTGAAGAGGCCGCCTCTCCCTGCCACGATCGGGCGCCTGAGAAGGAGATTTCCGATGTTGCGTTTTGCTCTCGCTTTTATGGTTTTCAGCCTGCTCTCCTCGCCGGCGGGCGCGGCCCGTCTCGCCCATCCGAGCGCTGTCGTTAAAACTTCCGAAAAAGGCGTTGCCGTCTGGCGCGGCAAGGCGGCCGAGCCCCTCGCGCCGCCGTCGCTGAAACCCGCCGCGCGCTGCGCGAAAATCAGCGTCATTGTCACAATCGCCGGCGATCCGCCGCGGCGCCTCAGAACTCACGGATTCTGGTCCGGAGAAAATTACGCCGCCGCCTATCAGGCGACGACGCAAGGCTTTTACGCCGACCGCATGGCGGCGGGGGATTGAGCGTGGAGCCCTAGCCGAGGCTCGGGTCGAGCTTGCGGCAGGCTTCCATCAGCTCGTGAACGGCGGCGACCGAGCCGTCGAACATGGCTTTTTCTTCGCTGGTGAAGGAAACCTCGACGATGCGCTCGACGCCGTTTTCGCCAAGGACGATCGGCACGCCGACATAGGTGTCCTTGACGCCGTATTGCCCGGTCAGATGCGCCGCACACGGAACAACCATGCGGCGGTTCCTGAGATAACTTTCCGCCATCTGGATCGCCGACGCGGCCGGCGCGTAATAGGCCGAGCCCGTTTTAAGAAGCGCGACGATTTCGCCGCCGCCTTTGCGCGTGCGATCGACGATCGCGTCGATTTTCGCCTGCGTCGTCCAGCCCATTTTCACGAGATCGGGAAGCGGGATGCCGGCGACCGTCGAATAGCGAACGAGCGGCACCATGGTGTCGCCGTGTCCGCCGAGGACGAACGCGGTGACGCTCTCGACCGAGACGTCGAATTCTTCGGCGAGGAACAGGCGAAAACGCGCTGAATCAAGAATGCCCGCCATGCCGACGACTTTTTTCGCCGGAAGGCCTGAAAATTTCTGCAAGGCCCAGACCATCGCATCCAGAGGATTGGTGATGCAGATGACAAAGGCGTTCGGCGCGTGCTTGGCGATGCCCTCTCCGACCGACTTCATGACTTTCAGATTGATGCCGAGAAGATCGTCGCGGCTCATGCCCGGCTTTCGCGCAATGCCCGCCGTGACGATGCAAACGTCGGCGCCAGCGATATCCTTGTAATCTTGCGCGCCTTTCAGTTTCGAGCCGTAGCCGTCGACGGGAGCCGACTGCGCGATGTCGAGCGCCTTGCCCTGCGGCAAGCCCTCGGCGACGTCGAAGAGAACGATATCGCCAAGCTCTTTCTGGGCGGCGATATGGGCGAGCGTGCCGCCGATCATGCCGGAGCCGATCAACGCGATTTTGGTGCGGGCCATGGTGTCTCCGTGGTGAAAATTGCGACGCGTCTATAGCGAGCGAATAACGAATAGGGAATAGCGAATGGGGAAAAGGGAGATGACAGCAACTTTCTGTATCCCTACTCGCTACTCGCTACTCGCTATTTCCTATTCGCTGCGTCAAAACACCAGACGGACGGTTCCCATCACCGATGACGACACGAAGGGGTCCCCGTCGGTGCGCGGGCCTGCGGGGCCGGACGCGGTGAAATCTTTCGGCCCGTATTTGAGATCGAGCGTGCGGAAATAAACATATTCAGCGCCGACGGAGAGCTTTGCCCCCAATGCGACGTCGACGCCCGCCCGGCCCTGATAGGCGAAAGCGGCGTCGCGCTCGCCGAGCTCGTTCTCGACCCGCGCGCCGCCGACGCCGACCCCGATATAGGGCGTCAACATCGACGAATTGACGAGATCGAAATAGACGTTCGACATCAGCGCCTGCGCGGTCATGTCGTTATTGACGACGGCCGCGCCGGGGGCCGCGCCGCCCGCATAAGCGACGGCGTCGATCGAGGGCTCCATCCGCCGGTATTCAAGTTCGGTGCGCGTCCGCGCATATTGAAAGCCGATGGCGCCGGAGAGCGCGAGACCGCTGCCGAGATTGGTCGCCTTCGACGTCGCCGGCGGCGTCACGAAAATGACGGCCGGATTATAGGAAAGATCCTGATTGAGAGTGTCGCCGAAGACGACCCCCGCGCCGCCCCTGATATAAACGCCGGTCGCGCGCGAGGCGCTGTCCTCGGCATGGGCGGCGAGCGGGATGAGCGCGGCGGCGGTCAGCAACAGTCTTTGCACGGAGGATCCCCTGAGCTGCGGCCGCGCACCCTGCGGCCCGGTCGCACCATAACAAGGCCCGGCAGGCGCTGGAAGCCGCCAAACCTCAACAAATTGAGAGATTATGCCGGGGTGATTTGGTTGAACTCCGGCTTCACAACGTCATTCCGGGGCCGCGCGTCGCGTGGAACCCGCAAACCAGCTTCTCCCGTCGCAAACTGGATTCCGGGTTCCATGCTTCGCATGGCCCCGGAATGACACGTTCGTGTGGATGCAGTCAGCGCTGCGATCGGCTTGTGTTATTCGGCCGCCGCCGCCATCGCCCGGCGGGCGCTGTCGTGTTCAATGATGAATTTGGCGAGGCGCGGCTGGATTTCGGTGCGCCAGCGCGAGCCGTTGAAAACGCCGTAATGGCCGACGCCCGGCTGGATATAATCGAATTTCATCTCGGACGGGATGTTGCCGCAAAGATCGTGCGCGGCCTGCGTCTGGCCAATGCCGGAGATGTCGTCGTTTTCGCCCTCGACCGTCATCAGCGCGATATCGGTGATCGCCTCGGGGCGCACGCGCCGTCCGCGATGCATGAAGTTCCCCTCGGGAAGCGAGAATTCCTGAAACACTTCGCGGATGGTCTGGAGATAGAATTCTTCCGTGAGATCGAGGACCGACAAATACTCGTCGTAGAAATTGCGATGCTTGTCGGCGCTGTCGCCGTCGCCTTCGACGAGGTGATGGAAATAGTCGTAATGCGCGTTGAGATGCCGGTCGTGGTTCATGGAGAGGAACGAATAAAGCTGCACGAACCCTGGATAAACGCGGCGCATGACGCCGGTATAGGGCGCAGGCGTCGTGTAGATCATGTTGCGCTCGAACCACTCGAATTTGCGCTCCTGCGCGAGGAGGTTCGGCACGGTCGGCGAGCGGCGCGCATCGATGGGGCTCCCCATGATGGTGATCGAGGCTGGGCGGCAGGGATCCATATCTTCCGCCATGATCGCGGCGGCCGCGAGCAGCGCAGGCCCCGGCTGACAGACCTCGACGCCGTGCGTTCCGGGACCTATCACCCGCAGAAATTCGATCAGGTAATCGACATAATCGTTGAGATCGAAGCGCCCTTGCGACAGCGGCACATTGCGCGCGTTTTTCCAGTCGGTGATGTAGACGTCATGGCCGGGGAGCATCGCCTCGACCGTGCCGCGCAAAAGCGTTGCGTAATGGCCGGAGAGCGGCGCGACGATCAGGACCGCCGGGTCCGAGGCGGCGCCGGCCCGCGCAGCGCGAAGAGCGCGCGCGTCGCGGCGGAAATGGAGCAGGTTGCAAAACGGCTTATCGAGCGCGGTCTCGATCGTCACCGGAACCTCTTTGCCCTCGACCGTCGTCGCGACGAGGTCCCATTCGGGCTTGGGGTAGCGGCGCGTCGCGTGTTCAAAAACATCGAGTGCGGCGGCCGAGGCTCTCGCGACCCAGGTTTCAGCGAGCGGGTTGCCGGGGGAACGCCAGAATTTCGCACCCATCCCCGCCGCAAGACGCGCCGGCGTCATCGCGGCATAGCCAAACTCAAAGGCGGAATAGAGCATGAGGCCCCTTTTGAACTCTAACGCAACACAGCGACCGCAACGAACATCGCCTCCCCGCAAGGCCTCCGGCGCTGGAAAGCGCAGAGAGTGCCACGCGCCTTGCGGGCAACGCAACATTTATTACGCACCTGCAATAATTAGGGATCCCTTAACGCCTCGACTCTCGCCGATGACGAATAAATTATAGGTAAATCAAAGGCTTGTAGCAGCCTCCCGACAGGACGCCGCCGCGTGGGACCCGACCCACCCGGCTGAGCCCGCCCTCAAAGCGCGTTGCGGATCGCGGTCACCAGCTCATCGGGCGTCAGGGTGTCCTGGAGCGCGTACCGAAGCGCGCCCGATTTTTCGACCAGATAAAAGAGACTTGAATGCTGGTAGGTGTAGCCAAGCTTTGGATCGTCGATCGGCTCCGCTTCGGCGAAGACTTTGAAGCCCTCTTTCGCGTGTTCGATCGCCATGCGGTCGCCGGAGAGCCCAAGAATGCGATCGTCGAAGGCGAGATAGGTCTTGATGACCTCCGGCGTGTCGCGGTCGGGATCGACGGTGATGAAGACCGGGACGACTTTCGCGCGCTCCTTGTCGGTCAGCTGGTTGAGCGCGGCGCTGATCCGGCCGAGCGCCAGCGGGCAAACGTCGGGACAGGTCGTAAAGCCGAAATAGACGATGGCGACCCGGCCTTTCAGATCCTCGTCGCGGGTCAGCTTCCCGTTCTGATCGACCAGCGCGAAATCGGCCGAGAACTGATCGGAAAGGGCGATGACCCCGTTCGCCGGCAGCGGCGCCGATTTCGGCGCCCGCGAGCACGAGGCCGCGAACGCCAAGGGCAGCAACGCCATGAGCATCAGAATTCGTCCTTGAAGCATCGGTCTTGCTCCTTTTGCTTTCCGCGAGCGCCGGGCTCGCTTATCCCTCGATAACGCCAAGGTCCAGCCCGTAAGGGCCCTGCCCCAATTATGTGAGCGCGAAGGTCCGATGAACAGGCTCGAAGACGCCGCAGAAATCGCCGCGCACGCCCTGCGCGGTCCTGTGCGCCTCAGGACGCTGACGACTTTGCGCTGGCTCGCGGTCGGCGGCCAGCTCGCGGCCTTGTTGATCGTCCATTTCGCGCTCGGCTTTCCGGTGCCGCTCGGGCTGTCGCTGGCGGTC
>JBBTJH010000030.1:0-3847 GCA_038059555.1 Pseudomonadota bacterium
CCGGTCAAATGCGTGAAATCGTCGGTGATGCCGAACACGCGGCGTACTCCTAATGGGTTTCTTTTTGCGGCAGGCCGTCTTTGATGTCGTAATAGTCGCCCTTATCGGCGACGAAGATGTGAAGCGCCAGATGCAAATTCGCCGGCGCATCCAGCGATCCGGCGCTGATCGCGATGCGGGCCTTGTGGTCTTCCAGAAGGTCGGCGTGCCAGAACAGTGCCGACCCGCATTCGCGGCAAAAGCCCCGGCGCGCGTAAGCTGACGAGCGATGCCATTTGAGGCTTTCCTCGCCCGTTGTCACAATGAGCCCCGCGGCCGCAACGTTGATCGAGGCCCAGTAATGCCCGCTCCACCGCCGGCACTGACTGCAATGACAGGCGGTGACGTCATCCTTGTCGGCGTCCGCCTCAAAAGCGACAGCGCCGCAGAGGCATTTTCCGGTCAGTTTCGGCATGGGCGGACTATTCCTGTGGCTCATCGCGCGTTAATGCCCCGGCCTTTGCGCAAGGCCGTCAGCGATAGCATAATAATCGCCCTTTTCGCCGACAAAAATGTGTTCGCTGAGCGTGAGCCCCGTCGGCGCGTCGAGCGAGCCGGCGCTGATTGCGAAAATATGGCTGTGCTCGGGGTGCAGATCCGGCTGCCAGAACAGCGCCGAGCCGCATTCCGTACAGAAACCTCGGCGGACATGCGCGGACGAGCGATGCCAGCCGATTTTCTCCTCGCCGCGCAAAAATTTCACCGTCTCCCGCCGGACATTGACAGAAGCCCAATAATGTCCGCTCCAGCGGCGGCAGAGAGCGCAATGACAGGCGTCGAGGCGATCACGCTCGCGCGCCGCTTCAAACGCAACGGCGCCGCACAGGCACTTGCCGGAGAGCCGCGCTGAGCCCACGCCGGTCACAGCGCGTTAAAGCGGCCGAGCAGCCATGTCAGAAAAGTTCGATAGCCTTCCTGGCTGAAATCCGCGTCGCAGGCCGCGCTGACGATCGCGCGCACTTCGTCCTCGCTGTCATTTTCCGCCAGAAGCTTCGTGATCTCGCGCATCGCCTCGTCGCGGCGCGGCGTCCAGTCGGATATCATCTCCTTAACCGCGCCCTCAAGCCCGCCATGCTCGGCGATCGTGTGGCTGTTCAAATAACCGCCGAGCATCACGAACGTCACCGGATAGCGGCCTTTCAATTCAGCGCGGACATTTTCAAATTCGCGGAGCAAGGAGGCGGCGTGAGCGGCGGACGATTTGACTTCCTCCGCCCGCCCCTCAATCACCGGCCCGCGATCGTCCCGCGAGACGCGCGAGGCGCCCGTGAACGCCTTCCAGAGATGGATAGCGATCAGCGCGAAAATTCCAAGCGCGACGAGGTCAAGAATGGCGATCATGTCGGCGCTCCTACCCCATCGTCGGAATGACGAACTCCGACCCTTGCACGTCTTCCGGCCAGCGCGAGGTGACCGTCTTGATCTTGGTCCAGAATTTGACGCCTTCGGGGCCGTATTGGTTGGTGTCGCCGAAGCCTGAGCGCTTCCAGCCGCCGAAGGAGTGATAGGCGACCGGCACCGGGATCGGGACATTGACGCCGACCATGCCGACATTCACCTGCCGCACGAATTCGCGCGCCGCGTCGCCGTTTCTCGTGAAGATCGAGACGCCGTTGCCGTATTGATGCTTCGACGGCAACGCCACCGCTTCTTCAAAACTCTGAGCGCGCGCGATCTGCAGGACCGGGCCGAAGATTTCGTCTTTGTACGACCGATGTTCGGGCTTTGCGCCGTCGAGGAGCGTGCCGCCGAGAAAAAAGCCGTTTTCATAGCCCTGCAATTTGAAATTGCGCCCGTCGACGACGCAGTCCTGCCCCTCGTCGATCGCCATCTGGATGTAGCTTTCAACGCGGGCCTTGTGCGCGGCCGTGACGAGCGGGCCGAGATCTGAATCTTCCGACATCGAAGGGCCGATGCGCAAGGCTTCAACGCGGGGCTTCAGCATCTCAATGAGGCGCTCAGCCGTCTTCGCGCCGACCGGCACCGCGACCGGCGTCGCCATGCAGCGCTCGCCCGCCGAGCCGTAGGCCGAGCCGAGCAATTGATTGACGACGTTCTCCATATCGGCGTCGGGAAGGACGACGAGATGGTTCTTCGCGCCGCCGAAACATTGAACGCGTTTGTTGCGCGCGGCGCCGTTCGCGTAGATATATTGCGCAATGTCGGACGAGCCGACGAAGGAGATCGCCTTCACGCGGGTGTCGTCGATGATCGCGTCGACCGCTTCCTTGTCGCCGTTGACGACGTTCAAAACGCCTTCGGGAAGCCCCGCCTCCATCATCAGTTCGGCAAGGCGCAGCGGGACAGATGGGTCTTTCTCCGACGGCTTGTTGACGAAGGTGTTGCCGCAGGCGATCGCAACGCCCCACATCCACATCGGGATCATCGCCGGGAAGTTGAAAGGCGTGATGCCGGCACAAACGCCGAGCGGCTGGCGCATCGAATAGACGTCGATGCCGGGGCCTGCCTGCTCCGTGTACTCCCCTTTTTGAAGGTGGGGGATGCCGCAGGCGAATTCGATGACTTCGATGCCGCGCTGAATATCGCCGCGCGCATCGGGCAATATCTTTCCGTGCTCGGACGAGAGCATCCGCGCGATATTGTCCATGTCTTTCTGAATGAGCTCGAGGAATTTGAACATGACCCGCGCGCGGCGCTGCGGGTTGGTCGCCGACCATTCGGGAAAGGCGGCTTCCGCCGCGTCGATCGCGCGCGTCACTTCCGCCGCCGAGGCAAGGCTCACTTTCGCCTGAACCTCGCCGGTCGCCGGGTTGAAGACGTCGCCAAACCGCCCGGAGCGGCCGGAAACGTGCTTGCCGCCGACGAAATGCCCGATTTCCTTACTCATGCCGCAGCCCCGCGAATTACCGATTTTCGGCGCGGACCCTAATCGCGAGGGGGCGGCGGAGCAAGTTCGGCTCGCACGGGGAATATGGCGGCCCCGCTTCGCCGGGATGACGTTTAACCGGGTTGATGGGCGGTTTGCCGGGAGCCGATTTGCGCCTAAGCTGCGCGCAGGATTTTCGCTCTTGCTTTGGGGGCGCCGTCACTCATGCGCATTCTCATCCTCGCTCTTTCGATTGCGCTTGCCGCTTGCGCGACGGCGCCGCCTCCGGGCGATGACGCTCCCGCCGGCATCCGCCGCGAGCCGTGCGGCGGCGGACCGATATTTCCGCCGGAGACAGATCAGGAGAAAGCGCCCGGCAAATGACCTACCTGATCCTCAAAGCGCTCCTCTCCGGCCTCATTATTGGCATCGTTTCGGAAGTCGCGAGACGCAGTCCCGGCTTCGGCGCGCTGATTGTGTCGTTGCCGCTGATCTCACTCATGGGAATAATATGGCTTTGGCGCGACACGCAGGACGTCGTGCGCATCGCCGCGCACGCGGAAGCGACGTTCTGGTATGTGCTGCCGTCGCTGCCGATGTTCCTGTTGGTGCCGGCGCTGCTTCGCCGCGGTCTCGCCTTCTGGCCGGCGCTCGGGCTCGGCTGCGCCGTCACGATCGTGCTTTATTTCCTGATGGTCGCGATCGGTCCGCGTTTCGGGTTGCGGTTGTAGCGGTCGCAACCTTCACGCCGCCGGGCCGCTCACAAAACCCTTTCCAGCGCCGCGATCAGCTTTTCGACTTCCTCCGTCGCCGTGTAGTGCGTGAAGCTGACGCGCAAGGCGCCGTGGTCCGGGTCGACGCCTTGCGCGGCAAGGCATCTGACGCCGTAAAAGTCGCCGCCGCCGCACATGATCCCGTGGCCGGCGAGCCTTGACGCGACCTCCGCGCCGGGTTCGGGCAGCACCATCGCGACGGTCGGCG
>JBBTJH010000031.1:0-4849 GCA_038059555.1 Pseudomonadota bacterium
TTGCGCAAAACGCGCCTCATCCCGGTCGAGCGGCGGCATGGTGAAGACGCCAGCGAGCGCAGTCACGAGCGCAAAGGCCGCGACGATCGCGAGCCTCGCCGCGCCTGCGGCGCCGGTTTTGTCGGAGAGCAAATTCATTGATCGTCCCTGAGCGATGAACTTAGAGGGGCTTGGCGGCCATGTCTCCCGCCAAGGCTTTCATTTTGATGCGTTTTCTGCGACCTCTCGCGCCCGTCGGTCGCCGCTGATCCGGACCCATGATGACGAACGCCCCTGCCGCAGCCTCTGACGCGCCGATTTTCGGGCTGGCGCCGCGCCGGCTTAAGAGCCGCCCGGCGTTGAGCGTTGTCGTGCCGATGTTCGACGAAGCGGGCGGGGCGCGGCGGCTGGTTGAGGAAATCGGCAAGGCGCTCTCTTTGATCGATCACGAAATCATCGTCGTTGACGACGGCAGCCGCGATAAAACGGTCGATGAGCTGATCGCGGCAAAAAAATTGACGCCGCGCTTGCGGGTCGTGCGGCATGGGGCAAATGCGGGCCAGAGCCGGGCGGTCCGGACGGGGGTTTTCTGCGCCCGGGCGGCCGTCATCGCGACGCTCGACGGCGACGGGCAGAACGATCCGGCCGATATATCCGCGTTATATCACTCCCTTATCAGGGCGAACGCGCCTGATATTCTCGCCATGGTTGCAGGAGAGCGCCGTCAACGTCTGGACGCCGCCGCCAAAAAAACCGCGTCACGCCTCGCGAATAAAATCCGCCGCGCCATTCTCGATGACGGCTCGGCCGACACGGGATGCGGGCTCAAAGTCTTTTACCGCGACGCGTATCTGCGGCTTCCCTATTTCGATCACGCCCACCGCTACCTCCCGGCGCTGATGAAACGGGAGGGGTTCGCGGTCGAATTCCTGCCCGTCGGGCATCGGGCGCGCGAGCACGGGGCGTCCAAATACAACAATTTGGGGAGGCTCGCCGTCGCCTTTCGCGATCTCCTTGGCGTAGTGTGGCTGAAAGCGCGCGCCAAGTCGCCTTTGACGATTTCCGAGCTAGAGCCCAGCGCTGACTATGATACGATGTAACCAACATGCCGGCCCGGGGGGCCGTTTTTTCAAGGAGCAGGGCCGTTATGGTTCTTCAGATTTTTCCGCTGCTGGCGATCAGCCTGATCATTTACACTGTGCTGACCGTCACCGGGATGGGCGGCGCTGCGGGCGTTGAATGGCACGATCTCGTTGTCGTCAGCCTGCCGATGTTTTCGGGCGATGTGTGGCGCGTCACATGGGGCGCGCTGTTTCTGACGGGCAGCATGGGTCTTTTGTTCGTCGAGCTGATCCGCGCGACCAAGGCGGGCACCGCCTCGATCACCAATCATCTGTTGTCGTTCCTGTTGTTTGTCGTGGCGTTGTTGCTCTTCATCCTCGCCAAGGGATTTGGCAATTCGACCTACTTCATCTTCCTGACGATGACCTTCCTCGATCCGATGGCGGGGCTTGTCGTCACGACAGTGACGGCGCGCCGCGATCTTGCGGTCACCGACCTCCAGAAGCACTGACGCTCTCAGGCCTCGATATTGACGAGATTGAAGCGCGGCGCGGCCTTCAACCCGCGCAGCGCGTCATAGGCGCGTGTCGCCTCAATCTGGGACAGGGCGGTTCCGGATTGATCCACGCGATAGCGCCATGCCCGCCGCCTTAAAGACGCGCCGGTCCTGCGAGATGGCGACATCTCGGCGCAAACGCCGTTAATGGTTGCCGGAAGGTGAATTTTCGCCGTCATGACGCCGGCTGCAAGGCAATAAGCCTGCCGGGAATTGCCACGCGTTTTAACTTTATTTACGGCTCGGCTCTTAGATAGGCGCTCAACAATGTTGGGCGGCAGAATGGAAGATCGCGGTAAAACGTGGCTCGGCGGCGCGCCAAAAAGAGGCGAGCCGAAATTGGCGTCAGCTGAGAACCTCTCGCCGGCGGAAGTCTCCAGTCAACCGAGGAGTGCAGGCGCGGACGATCTCGCGTTCGAGCCGGCGTTTCAGGCGATTTTTGAATATGACCCTGCCGGCGGCCTGCTGTCCTGGTCGGACCCTGCCGCTGCCGCACGGCTCCTCGGCTCGGATGCGGCGGTCGCTTCTCTCCGCCGGAGCGATTTCTCAGCGCGCATCATCAATGGCGAGGATCAGCGCCGCGAAGACGCTTTTAACGGCGACGCCCAGAATTACTCTTGCGAATATCAGCTCTCCCGCAGCGGGGGGGATACGCACTGGGTTGAAGAGCGCGGCGGCTGGCTTGGTCAAGGCCAGAGCCGGCGTCTCATCGGAGTGGTGCGCTCGATTGAATCGCAGCGGCGCCATGACGAACATCTCGCCTGGCTAGCAGAGCACGACGAGCTGACCGGCGTCATGAACCGCGCGCAGATGCGCGTGCGTCTCGACCAGGCGCTCGATCAGATGAAGCAGTCTTCGGGCGTCGGCGCCTATCTTCTCGCAGGGATCGACGATGTCGGAGCGATCAACGCCGATTTCGGATTTGACGTCGCCGATGAGGTGATCGTCGAATGCACGCGCCGGATCGCCGCGACCATCGGCGAGAACGATTTCATCGGCCGCGTCGCCGGCACCAAATTCGCCGTCTATATCGCGAACGCCGGCAGCGAGCGCGTTCGCGAGGTTTGCGTCCGCCTGCTCAACGTCATCCGCGAGCGGGTGATCGACACCGAAAAAGGCTCCCTCGCCGCGTCAATTTCAATCGGCGCCGTTGAAGCGCCGCGCGACGCCGATAACGCCTACAAGGCGATGGCCTGCGCGGAGGCGGCGCTCGATCAGGCAAAACGCCTCGGCCGGTCGAGCTGGTCGTCGTTCAATGAAAAGACCGACATCGTCACCATGCGCCGCCGCAACACGCATATGTCGGATGTCATTTTGACGGCGCTCAACGAACGGCGCGTCCGCCTCGCGTTCCAGCCGATCGTCGGCGACATCGGCGAGGCGCCCTCGAAATTCGAATGCCTGATCCGCATGCGGGCGATCGACGGCCGCGAAGTGCCGGCTCCTGAATTCATTCCTGCCGCCGAACGTCTCGGCCTCGTCCATCTGCTCGATCGCCGGGTGCTGGAACTCGCCATCAACACGCTCGCCGTCTGCCCGAACATCAAACTCAACGTCAACGTTTCGATGGAGACGGTGAAAGATCCGGTGTGGGCGGAGGCTTATCTCGCCGTGATGCGCGCCAATGAAAGTCAGTCGCGCCGCATCACCGTCGAGCTGACCGAAACCCAGGTCATCGATGCGATCGACGCGTCGATCGAATTTGTGTCGGAGCTGAAAAAGATCGGCGCCTCGTTCGGGATTGACGATTTCGGCGCGGGCTACACCTCGTTCCGCAATCTGAAAGCGCTCGACATCGATATCCTGAAAATCGACGGCTCCTTCGTCACCGGCGTCGCCTCGTCGCGCGAGAACCAGCTGTTCGTCAGGACGCTGTTGGATCTTGCCCGCAATTTCGGCATGAAGACGGTTGCCGAATGGGTCGAAAACGACGCCGACGCGATGCTGCTGAAAGGCCTCGGCGTCGATTATTTGCAAGGCTACATGATCGGCAAGCCTGAGACCAATCCGGCGTGGCTCCCCAACGGCGCGCCAGATCTCGGACAGCCGGCGCAGTCGCGGATCAGCGCCTAACTCCTAAACCGCCCGGCTCTCAGCGATCCTTGTCGAGCTTGGCCAGCTGGCGCTTTAGCTCGGCGAGCTCCTCGCGCAGCTTGTGGATTTCGGCGCCGCCGTCCTCGCCGCCTGCGGCGGCGCGCTGGGCCTGATTGTAAAAGCCGCCCATCGGCGAGAACATCTTCATCGCCTGGTCAAAGAGCGCCATGTTCTGGCGCGCCATTTCCTCGAACATCTGGAAGCCGGGCGCCGCGCCGAACGTCTCCCGCATGCGCGAACGAAGCTTGTCCTGATTGTTCGAGAAAGCGTCCATGCTCATCTCAAGGTAGGACGGCACGAAGGCCTGCAAATTGTCGCCGTAGAATTTGATGAGCTGCCTCAGGAACTGAATGGGCAGGAGATTCTGCCCCTTGGTCTCTTCCTCGAAAATGATCTGCGTCAGCACGGAATGAGTGATGTCGTCATTGGTCTTGGCGTCGTAAACGACGAAATCCTGACCGTTTTTGACCATTTCGGAGAGGTAATCGAGCGTCACGTAGGAACTCGTCGCCGTGTTGTAGAGGCGCCGGTTCGCATATTTCTTGATGATGACCGGATCGTCGGCGTTGCGGCCTTTTTTGCCCGTGCTCTTGCCGGAGGGTTGTTCGCCGTCGTTCATGTCTGGTCTCCCATTTTGTGCGCAGCATTTTCGCCATGCTGCACCGCAACATTTTTGTGCGCTTGCTAATCCTGCTATAGCATGAAATTGAATGCCGGCTATCCCGCCGCGAGGCTGTCGGGGACCCCGGTTTGGCGTGTTTCCGCTCTCGGCCTTGCGTACCGGTCTCACAGATTTCGTCATCCAGGAGGATTTATGAAGGGCGTTGTTATCGCATCTGCGGCGCGTACTGCTGTCGGCTCATTCGGGGGCGGGCTTTCGACAGTCGCGGCCTCAGCGCTTGGAACCGCCGCGATTTCAGCAGCGCTCGCGCGGGCAGGGGTCGCCGGCGGCGATGTCGGCGAAGTGGTGATGGGGCATGTGCTCTCGGCCGGCCAAGGCCAGAACACCGCCCGCCAGGCGTCGATGGCCGCCGGGATCCCGATTGAGCGCCCGGCGATGACCATCAATCAGGTCTGCGGGTCGGGCCTTCGCGCGGTGGCGCTCGCCGCCCAGTCGGTGCGGACCGGCGATAATGCGATCGTGGTTGCGGGCGGGCA
>JBBTJH010000032.1:0-5506 GCA_038059555.1 Pseudomonadota bacterium
CGCCGCCCGGCTGGGGTCGCATGGGCTGCATCCTCTAAAAACGCGCCGGCGCCCTGGGGGAGAAATGGGCGCCGGCGCACTCGGCTGCGCGTTTGGAGACTGTCGCAGCGAGCAGGCGTGCGGGCTGTAGCGCATCGGCGCGACCAAGACCGCGTTGTTGACTTTCTCTCGCAGGCAGAGGGTCAGATAGCCAAGAGACGGCGGCGGTGAAGGATTTATTCCCGCCGCGTGGAAATTTTAGGGAACCCGCGCAGAAAGGAACGTCTTACGCTCGCGGGGCGGGCGTTGGCCGGTTAACCTTACCCCCCCCAACGGCGCGCGCGTTCGTGACTTTAAGGGGCGGCGCACGCCCAAAATTCGCCCTATTGGGTGGAGAAAATGTAAGCTGAGGGCGGGTGAAAGTTTCGCCCGGCTATGGCGCAGGAGTACAAAGTCATGACCACCCAAGCGGCAAAATCGACGATCATCCGTAAGCTGCTGATCTCAGCGGCGGCGCTCGGCGTCGCAGCGGCTCTACCGGCGCCGGCGTTCGCGCGCGGCGGTCATGGCGGGGGTCATGGCGGCCATTATTACCAGCCGCGTCATTACGATTATTCCTACAGCCATTACCGCCCGTACCGGAATTACGACTATTACAACTATCGCCATCATCGCCGCGGCCATATAAGCTCCGGCGAGGGCGCGTTGATTGCGGCCGGCATTATCGGCGGCGTTATCTTGATCGACCGCGCGCTCGACAATCGCGATCGTTATGACGGACGCCGCGACGACGACCGGCGTTACGACGACCGCAAACGCCGCGGCGCGTTCGACGACAGCTATTATTATCAGCGCGACGACCGCTCCTATGACGATCGCCGGGCCGACTGGCGCTATGACGGGCGCGATTTCGATGACGGGCGAGCAGATGATTACCGCGCGGCCGGATCGGACCGCGATCTTGATGGCGCGCTCCTCGGCGACGATACGAGGGGCGGCGCCCGTCCGGCCGTTCTCGCCGACGCCGCCTTTCGCGAATGCCTCGCCGAGACCAGGGGCGCTGCGGGGGCTGGCGGCATGAATGTCGCGATGCCGGGCGCGCCGACTGATGTCGAGCGCCTCGCCGACGGATCCGTCCGCATGACCGCCCAGTTCCGCGCCTCCAATCCGCGCGGGGAAAGCTGGACCCGCCGCTTCGTTTGCGAGGCGGACGATCAGGGCGTGCGCTTTCTCCAGGTCGACTAAAGGCGCGCCTTCTGCTAGGAGCGCCGCCATGACGCGGCGCCCCATCAACTGGATCACCAAACCGGGTCCCAAAATTCGGAAAACCCGAATTATGGGCCCGCACCGCGCTTAAGCGTCGCTTCGGCTTGACGCGAAGGCCGGGTGCGGGTTTCTCCTCATTCCCGGCAACCTGTTTCCAGAAAGATATTCCGATGCCCGACGCATCGCCGAAAGACGCGGCAAAAGACGGCGCTCCGCGCGACTACAAGACCTCGCTCTTCCTCCCTGAGACTGAATTCCCGATGCGCGCCGGCCTGCCGAAGGCCGAGCCCGAATTTTTGAAGGGGTGGGACGCGGCCGACCTTTACGGCCAGTTGCGCGCGGCGTCCGCCGGGCGGACGAAATACGTTCTCCATGACGGCCCTCCTTACGCCAACGGCCATCTTCACATGGGGCACGCCTTCAACAAGATCTTGAAAGACCTCGTCGTGCGCTCGCGCCAGATGATGGGGTTTGACGCGAATTACGTGCCGGGCTGGGACTGTCACGGCCTCCCCATCGAATGGAAGGTCGAAGAGGAGTTTCGCGCCAACAACCGCCGCAAGCGCGAAGTTCCCGTGACGGAATTTCGCGCCGCGTGCCGGGCCTACGCCGAAAAATGGGTGGCGATCCAGCGCGAGGAATTCAAGCGCTATGGCGGCATCGGCGACTGGAACGATCCGTACACGACGATGGCGTTCGACGCCGAAGCGGCGATCGTCGCCGAGTTTTTGAAATTCGTCGACAAGGGGATCGTCTATCGCGGGTCAAAGCCGGTGATGTGGTCGCCGGTCGAACAAACAGCGCTCGCCGAAGCCGAGATCGAATATCACGATCACGTCTCGCCGACGATCTGGGTGAAGTTTCCGGTCGAAGCTGGCGTGGGGCGCGCGCCCCTGCAAGCGGGAGAGCAGGCGGCGATCGTCATCTGGACAACGACACCGTGGACGATCCCCGGCAATCGCGCGATCTGCTTCGGGCCGAAAATTTCCTACGGTCTTTATGAAGTGACGGCGATGGAAAAAGTCATCGACCCGAAAACCGGCGCCGAACTGACGCCGTGGACGAAAGTTGGCGAGAAACTGATTGTCGCCGACAAGCTGTGGGACAGCGTCAGGACCAACGGCAAGATCGCTGAGGCGAGAAGATTGGGCGACGTTGATCCCTCGGGCTTCAAGTGCGCGCACCCCCTTAAAGGCTACCACAACGGCTATAATTTCAATGTGCCTCTCCTCGCCGGCGATCACGTCACCGACGATGACGGCACGGGCTTTGTGCACACGGCGCCCGGCCATGGTCAGGACGACTACATCGCCTTTGTCACCGCCTTCGGGACGCAGGCGGAAATTCCGCATACGGTCGATGAGTTTGGCGCCCTCACCAATGAAGCGCCGGGATTTGAGGGGAAGAAAGTCCTCGTCCTTGAAGGCAAGAAAGCGGGCGAAGACGGCGACGCCAACGGCGCCGTCATCGCCGCGCTGGTTGAGAAAGGCGCGCTGTTGGCGCGCGGGCGATTAAAGCACTCCTACCCGCATTCCTGGCGCTCGAAGGCGCCGGTCATCTTCCGCAACACGCCGCAATGGTTCATCGGCCTCGACAAGAAAAAGCCGGACGGCAGGACCTTGCGCGAGGATGCGCTCGCCGCGATTGACGCGACGGCGTTCACGCCTCCCGCCGGCAAAAATCGCTTGCGCGCGATGATCGAGGGCCGGCCCGACTGGCTGGTCTCGCGCCAGCGGGCGTGGGGCGTGCCGATTGCGATCTTCGTCAATCGCAAGACCGGCGAAATTCTGAACGACCCGGCCGTCAACAAGCGCATCGTCGATGCGGTGAAGCTGCGCGGCGCCGACGCCTGGTTCGACACGCCCTCGCAAGTGTTTTTAGGCGGGGCGGGCTCCGACAATGAATTTGAAAAGATCGAGGATATTCTCGATGTCTGGTTCGATTCAGGCTCGACGCATTCTTTCGTGCTCGAAGGCCGCAAAGATTTGAAATGGCCGGCCGATCTTTATCTTGAAGGCTCCGACCAACATCGGGGCTGGTTTCATTCGTCGCTTCTGGAGGCCTGCGGCACACGCGGGCGCGCGCCCTATGACGGCGTCCTGACGCACGGTTTCGTTCTCGATGAAGAGGGGCGCAAAATGTCGAAGTCCCTTGGCAATGTCGTCGATCCCGCCGACATCATGAAGGACTACGGCGCCGATATTTTGCGCGTCTGGGTCGCGAGCTCCGATTATTCGGACGATCTAAGGATCGGCAAGGAAATCATCGGCTCTGCCGTCGACGCCTACAGAAAGGTGCGGAACACCGTCCGCTATCTCATCGGCGCGCTTGGCGGCTTTAGCGAGGCGGAACTTCTGCCGCGCGAGAAAATGCCGGAACTTGAGCGCTACATGCTGCACCTTGTTGCAAAGCTTGATGCAGAAGTGCGCGCCGGATACGAGGCTTTCGATTTCAAAGGCGTCTGGCGCAAAATCTTCGATTTCATGACGCTCGATCTCTCCGCGTTTTATCTCGATATCCGGAAAGACAGCCTTTACTGCGATCATCCGTCCTCGGATCGGCGGCGCGCGGCGCGCACCGTGATGGATATCCTCTTCGATCATCTGACCGCATGGATCGCGCCGATTCTTGTGTTCACCATGGAGGAAGCGTGGGCCTATCGCCACGGCAAGGGCGGGCCGTCGGTGCATTTGCGGCAATTGCCGGAAGCGCAAAAAGACTGGCGAGATGAGCAGCTGGCCGAGACGTGGTCCAATCTGCGCCGCATCCGCAGGGCTGCGACCGGCGCCATCGAGATTGAGCGGCGCGAGAAGCGCATCGGCGCGAGCCTTGAAGCCGCGCCGACGCTTTATCTCGCCGACGACGCGTTGATCACGGCGATCAAGGGCCGCGATCTCGCCGAGCTTTTCATCACGTCCGACGTCCTCATTGAAGCGGGCGCGGGGCCGGCAAGCGCCTTTCGCAGCGACGAGGCGCCGGGCGTTGCGGTCGTCATTGCTGTCAGCGATCACAAGAAATGCCAGCGCTGCTGGCGGTACACGGACGATGTCGGAGCAAAACCCGCGCACCAGGACGCCTGCGGGCGCTGCGCCGATGCGGTCGATTTGATGGAGAAGGCGCGTTGAGGATGGCCGCTGTTTTCCTTCCCTTGAAAAGAGGGGCGTTAGCGAATGATTTATCCCCCGTCATTCCGGGGCCGCCGCAGGCGGAACCCGGAATCCATGGCAGAGCCCGCGCAAAGATGGACCCCGGGTTCGCGACTTCGTCGCGCCCCGGGGTGACAAAACTATTATGCGTTGTCACCGACCTGGTCCGCAGTCGCGGGACGAGCGCGCGCCCTCGCGCGAACGGGAGGGAACGCTCCGCCGCATGACCCAGCTTCCCTCCAAAACCGAGATTGCCGACCGGCTCGCGGAAGCGCGGGCCAATCCGCTGTTCATTTACGGCCTTGTCGCCGCCGCCGCTGTCGTGATCCTCGATCAGGCGACGAAATTCTGGATCGTCAATATTGTCGAGCTCCCTATCCATCGGCGGATCGAGATTTCCTCGATATTCGATCTCACTTACGTGCAAAATCGCGGCGCAAGTTTTGGCATGCTCGCGGGCGGGCTCGCCTCGCGGCTGTTGCTGTCCTCGATTTCAATCGTGATCGCCGGCGTGATGATCGTCTGGCTGGGGCGCTTGAAGCGCCCGGTCGCAGCGGCGGGCGCCGCCCTCATCATTGGCGGAGCCATCGGCAATCTTTATGACCGCATCCGCTACGGCTATGTGGTCGATTTCCTCGACTTTTCGGGGCTGATGTTTCCCTGGGTGTTCAATGTCGCTGACACGGCGATCAATATCGGCTTTGCCTGCCTTATTCTTGACGCGCTCCTCCAGAAGGATGGAAAAACGGCGAAATAGAACGCGCGCCATAGAGGAATCAGCCGCCTTTGCGCTTCCCCCCGGCGGGGGCTATATAGCGGCCGGAAATCAGACGGAGCAGTCGCGTAATGACAAAGGCGGTAACAGTAAAGACAGGTCTGGCGCTCGCCCTCGCGGCGGCCGCGCTTTCCGGTTGCGCCGGCATGGGCAAGGCGCTCGGCGGCGGCAAGAACCCGCCGGATGAATTTGCGATCGCAACCAAAGCCCCGCTGGTCGTCCCGCCCGATTACGCGCTTCGTCCGCCCAAACCCGGCGAGTCGCGGCCGCAGGAATTGTCGCCGTCCGAGCGCGCCAAGCAGGTCCTGCTCGGCGATGTCAGCTCAGCCCCGCCGACCTC
>JBBTJH010000033.1:0-4679 GCA_038059555.1 Pseudomonadota bacterium
ACCGTTTGGTCGGAACTCATCAAGACGACGAGCCCCCGGCCGTTTTTCTGGAATTCATCCTGGGATACGCCGTCGATGGAGGCGGGTCAGCCGTTCAGGATGTTGTCCGCAGATAAAAGGGCGGTCGGCGTCGTCGGCGAATTTCTCGAAATGAAGCCGCCTCATCTTCTTTCTCACAGCTTTCGCCTGACCTCGCTCGACGATCCGCCGTCGAAAGTCACCTACACGCTGAAGGAAACAGACGGCGGCGTCGAATTTTGCCTGATCACAGAAAATATCATCGCCGGATCAAAAAGCGTCAAATCCATGGACGGCGGCGGAAAATTCATCGTGGAGAATTTCAAGGCGTTCGTCGAAACCGGAAAGGCGACGCCCGGCGGGCGGCTGATGAATGCGATGTTCGCTTTGATGGGACCGATCACGCCGAAAGCGCTTCGGGCGGAGAACTGGCCGCTTAAACGATAACTAGACCGCGTTTCCCGAATTGCGAGTCGGAAAACACGGTCTAGTATTTAGTTTTATCGCGCGTTCTTTCCGAAAACCGCGCACACTTTTCGGGAACGCGCTCTAGCACGGAGAAAATTATGGCGAAATCGCCAGCGCAAGCGGAAGCCGACATGATAGCGGGCTTCAAGGAAAAGACCGGCAAGACGCTCGATCAGTGGCTTGCAATCGCGAAAAAATCCGGCGCCGATAAGCACGGCGTACTGGTCGCCTTTCTGAAATCTGACCACAACTTGACGCACGGCTTTGCGAACATGATCGCGCTCAAGCACTTTAAGAGCGATGCAGGAAGCCTCGCCGACAAAGGTATCGATCTCGTCGCCGCACAATATGCGGGCGACAAGGCGGCGCTCAGGCCAATATATGACACTCTGGAAAAGCTGATCAGAGCCCTCGGCGACGATATCGAGATCTCGCCGAAAAAAGCCTATGCGAGCGTTCGCCG
The DNA here is from genome assembly GCA_038059555.1 of Pseudomonadota bacterium. GTDB lineage: Bacteria > Pseudomonadota > Alphaproteobacteria > Caulobacterales > Parvularculaceae > Amphiplicatus. Next base: position 950 of record JBBTJH010000033.1, read on the forward strand.
GTCCAAGCAGTTTGCAATCATTCAGCCATCGACAAAAACAAGGGTCGATCTAGGGCTGAATTTAAAAGGGGTCGGCCCCGCCGGGCGGCTTGAGGCGTCGGGAAGCTTCAATTCGATGGTCACTCACCGGGTAAAGCTTGAAACTCCCTCGGATGTCGACAAACAATTAAGCGCCTGGCTAAAGCGCGCCTATGACCAAGCGTGACCCAGTGATTCCCGACCAAACCATTTAAATGATTGCACCTGAAATCATTATCAACCATCGGGTGTAATTTGCGGCGGTGGTGATGCAGTGTGGGGGTCAATTTCAGGCCGCCAGCACGACAAAATTATATTTACGATTGCGACAATCTAAACGTTCCGTAACCGTTACGATTCTGTTAATATTGATTCGTCGCTGAGGGAGGGCTGCGACGTCAGTTTAACTCTGGGGTCAGTCACATGAAAAGTTTCCTCGCCGCGCTTACAGCTCTCGCCTTTTCAGCCACCGCCGCTCAAGCGGCCTTTATCGACTTTGTCGCGGATGCTGCGGCCAATCCCGGCGGCTTTGCACAAGGCACCACCAAGACTTTTGGCAATATCGACGTCACGATCACGGCCAACCCAAGCAACCCGTTTCTTGATGACCTTTTCAACAGCAAGCCGGGCGGGCTTGGCGCTTGTATTACGATCAAGACCAATGCCGGTTTCTGCGATCCGAAGATCGTGGGCAACTCCGACAATATCGGCGCTGGCGAGTCGGTGACGCTGGATTTCGGCCAGAAGGTCGATATCTCCAATCTCTCGTTCAACGCCATCAATCACGCGAGCCTCAACAACAGTCCGCAGACGCTTCTGGTCAACGGCGTTGAGTGGACGTTCAAAAATTTACTCTCCGCAGTGCTGACCGGCGTTTCCGTGCTGACGCTCGCCTATGGCGGATCGAACGCGGCTGAATTCTATGTGTCGAGCCTGACTGCGGTTCCGCTGCCGGCGGCCGCGCCGCTGCTGTTTTCAGGATTGGCGGGACTTGCATTTGCCGGACGCCGCAAGCGCAAGACAGCCTAGTCATCTGACTTTTATCAGACCAAGAACGGCCGCCCTCAATTGGCGGCCGTTTTCTTTTGGCGCCGACGCCGCCGCGCGCTAAGCCTGCCGCATGCAAGCGCTCTCAATTTTCATCGACGCCGACGCCTGTCCGGTCAAGGACGAAGTCTATAAGGTTGCAATCCGGCACGTTCTCAACGTCATCGTTGTTTCAAATGGCGGCATCCGCATTCCAGAGCATCCCCTGATCGCACGAGAAATCGTCGGCGACGCTTTTGATGCTGCGGACGATTTCATCGCTGAAAAAGCCGGGCCCCGGACAATTGTGATCACCGGCGATATTCTGCTCGCTGACCGTTGTCTTAAGCTCGGCGCCTGCGTCATTGCGCCGAACGGCAATCCCTTTACGACCGCGTCGATCGGCTCGGCGATCGCCACGCGCGCTATCATGCAGGATCTGCGCGGCAGCGGCGATCCGACAGCCGCAGGCGGGCAAAGGCCGTTTTCCAGAGAGGATCGGTCGCGTTTCCTGCAGGCGCTCGATGCTGCGATCGTGAGATTGAAGCGCGGCTAGCGCTTTAATCGCGAGGCCGCGCGGCGCTCGGACATCTGGTGCGCCAAAAACGTCGGCAGGAGCGCAATCTCCGGCTGCGTTTCCTTGCCGTCGGCCATACGGAATATGTTCTCGTAATAGAACGACATCGCCGCGAAACCGTTCAGCGCCTTGATGAAATTATTCTTCGAATTCGGCCCCCAAAATCCGTCGCCGAGCTTCAGGTTTTTCTCATAGCGGATCGCTTCGGCGGCGGCCCCGGACAAAAGCTTGGCGCAAATATCCGGATCGACGCACATCGGCCGCGCGATGCCGACAAGGTTGGCGGCGCCTGACGTCAGCGCCGCATCCATCGCGGCGCGCGAGCGAAATCCGCCGGTCACCATCAACGGCATTTTTGCGACGCGCGCCGCTTCCTCCGCGTACTGCAGGAAGTAAGCCTCGCGCGCTTTCGTTGACGGACGCTGTTCTTCCGGCGCGATCGTTCCTTCCATGTCCATCATTTTAGGCTGCTCGTAGGAGCCCCCGGAGATTTCGAGGAAGTCGATGCCTTCTTCATTAAGCCAGTCGATGACTTGCAGGCACTCGTCGAAAGCAAACCCGCCCTTCTGGAAATCGGCGGAATTGAGTTTCACCGACACCGGAAAGCCTGAGCCGACTTTGGCGCGCACGGCGGAGACGGTCCGGAGCAACAGCCGGGCCCGATTGTCGAGGCTTCCCCCCCAATCATCGCCGCGCTTGTTGGCGTTCGGGTTGAGGAATTCCGATATGAGGTAGCCATGGGCGCCGTGAACCTGGACGCCCGAAAACCCAGCCGCCTTGCAGACCGACGCGGCGTTCGCGAAACGGTCAATGACGTCCTCGATCTCATCAACCGTCAGCGCGCGCGGCGCGCCGAATTGCCCGCCGGGCAAGTCCAGCCCGACGGCTGAGGGCGCGACAGGCGATTTGTTAACGTAGATCGGGGTCTGGCGGCCGGCGTGCGACAACTGGACGAAGATCTCGGCGCCGGTTCCGTTCGCGGCGGCCGCGAAGGCTTCGAGCGCGCGCATCGCGGCGGCGTCCTGAGGGCCGTCAATTGCAACATTGCCGGGCCGTTCAAGATAGCGGCGGTCGATCTGAACATTACCCGTGAGCAGCGCCCCGGCGCCGCCGGCCGCCCACCGGCGATAAAGCGTTTCCAGCCGCGGCGTTGCGCGGTTCGTCTCGTCGCCGAGCCCTTCGGTCATGGCCGCTTTGACGAGCCGGTTTTTCAAACGGACGCCGCAAGGCAGGGTGATCGGATCGGCGATGGTCACGGACATGGTCGCCTCAAGCCTTCAATCGCCTTTGGTTAACGATAGGGCCTTGTTTCACCCTGATTCGCGGCGAGCCGCCTTCTCTTTGGCACGGCGATTGCGAGGCATGGTCCGAAATCGGATCAGTCCTTGCACCGGACCTCCTGCTGAAGGCCGCCCCTTACCGGGCGGCCTTTTTTTATTCGCTGGCCTCGATCAGGCGCCCGTGTTTCTTCAGCGCCGCCTGAAGCCTGTCATGCGGCAGTGCGTGCACGGTGTATCCGTTTATGCCCGTCATCGTCTGGGCTGCGATCAGCGCGTTGACGATCGCCTCTTCGGTCGCTTCAACCGCCGCGAGAAAGATCGGCCCCATCGCGTCGTTAGGAACGAATTCAACCTTCTGGTTTTCAAGGCGATAGGCCGCCTTTGAATTGGCTGTCGAGAAAGCGATGAAAATGTCGCCCGATCCGTTCGAGGCGTAACTGCCCATGCGCCCGAGCGCCAGCGACGCGCGCTGGGCGACGCGGCGCAATTGATGCGGCAGGAGCGGCGCGTCCGTCGCCACGACGACGATGATCGATCCGCGTTCCTCCGCCTGCGGAATGCCCGGCAGGAGATCGGGTATTTCTTCGTTGATCGGAACGCCGGCGATGCGCATCGTTTGGCGGATCCCGTAATTCGCTTGCACGAGAGCGCCGACGGTATAGCCGCCGCTATCCTTGGCGAGGACGCGCGACGCCGTTCCGGTTCCGCCTTTGAATTCGTGAGCGATCATGCCGGTCCCGCCGCCGACATTTCCTTCAGCGACTGCGCCGGACTTCGCCGCGTTCAGCGCGTCGAACGCATCTTTCTTCGTCACATGAAAGCCGTTGAT
>JBBTJH010000034.1:0-5919 GCA_038059555.1 Pseudomonadota bacterium
TGCGCTTCGGCATCGGCATGAACACCGACCACACGCTCGAAGAAGTCGGCCAGCAATTCTCAGTGACGCGCGAGCGCATCCGCCAGATTGAGGCGAAAGCCTTGAGGAAGCTGAAGCATCCGAGCAGGAGCCGGAAGCTTCGGAGCTTTCTGGATAATTAAGCTTACGTCACTCCGGGGCTCGCGCAGCGAGAACCCGGAGTCCATGAGGTCGTCAAAAAAGCCTCAACATAGATTCCGGGTTCCGCGCGTCGCGCGGCCCCGGAATGACGCTTATGGTTTGGGCGGAACTGGAAGACATGAGGCGCGCGCGCTCAGCCCCCCAAAAAACCAATTTCCCTATTTTGGCGAAAAAAAGCTAACTGACGGAATTCAAAGGCGTATTTTGAACCGTCCTACACCTTGGCGGAGGCTTTATGCTGGCTTTGCAGCCAGTTGGAAGGAGCCTCGCGTTTATGGACGACCATGCCTTGATCTTGACGCCGGCCAATGACGCGCGACGCGCCAATAGGTTGTATACGGATAATACGGACAAAACCGCCACGACCCGCCCAGGGACTGGATATAAACTCATGCCCGGTGCGGGGATTGCCCGGGTTTTCCGTAAAACTTCACCCAAAACCAACGCGCCGCGCCCCTTCCGGTTGCGGCGTAACAGTAGGAGTACGCATGCGCTTTAAATATTTTTCCGCCCGTGACGCCGCAAAGAATTTCGGCGCCTTGATGGAAGCCGCCGAGGTGGAGCCGGTGATGATCCGGCGCCATTCGCGTCCGCGCGCGGCCGTCCTCGGCTGGCGATTGTTCGAGGACTACAAGAAGGCCTATGACGAGGCTTTCGACGCCCGCCAGGTTCGCCTTCTGGAATTGCGGATGCAGGCCCTGATCGAAGGCAAGCTCGGAACCGATCATCGCATCCGCGCACTCGGCGAGCGGATGAAAAAGGGTCTCGTATCGCTCGATAAGGTTCCGATGGAAGACGAAGCCCCCGAACGGTGACGCTCGCCCTACATCACAAACGTCGCTTCGTAATTCGTCTTGAGGAACGGGATCATCTCCTCGAAGGAGGCGTTTTCGAGATCGATCATCGGTTCGATCCTGTCCTCCGGCGCCCTTGCGCCGCGAAAGCGCGTGTGGCTGCGGTTGAGCGCGATGCGGTACTGGCGCATCCGCTCGGCCTCGACGCCGGGCTGGAGGCCGTCCTCGATGGTGCGCGCGCCAAGCGCGAAAAAGGCGATCAACACGCCGGCGACGCTGAAAATCGGCGCCGCCAGAAACGGCAGACCGGCGATCGATCCCATGAAGACGAGGGAATCGAGGCTGAGCACGATGACAAGGCAGGTGAGGCCGATGCCGCCGAAGAAGCGCGCCTGGCGCGCCGGCGCGTGTTTCCAGAGATTGCGCGAGTCGCTCAGCAACAGGTTGCAGTAATCGATCTGCCGCTGGAAACGCAGCAGCTCATAGGCGCGGTAATATTCTTCAAGATTAGGGTCATCCGCAGGCGGAAGATTAGCGGTGAAGTCGAAAAGGAGCCCGCTGTTCGGGTCTTCGGCTTCGACGATTGCAAAGAATTCGTCTTCAAGCCTTTCGAGAAAATCGATCTTGAAGCGTTCGAAATCGCGGTCGCGCAAGGCAATATAGTCGGCGCGAGCCGCCGCGTCGCCGGCGCCTTTGAGGATCATGGCGCCATGCGCGGCGAAATGCTGGAAATGAAACTGCCGCATGCGCTCGGTCGCGAGGCGATCGGTCAGCCAGCGCAGCTTGCGGCCGCGAAACATCATGCCGAAATAGCCGATCGCAACGCTCGCGATCCCGCAAAACGCGCCGACGATCGCGATCGCGCGTTTGACGTCGCCCGAGGCGCCTTCATAAAGCGTCGAGCTCGCCGCCGTCATCAGCGCGGCGGTCGCCAGCCCGACGGCGGCGACGCCCCATCGGCGGCTGCGGGTTTTCGACTGGTTGGCGCGGATGTCGTGCGTCTCGAAGACCTCACGCAGAGCGGCGTTATCGAGCGCGAAGGCGACGTTCGGGAAAGCCCGCATCGCCATGCTGCGATCGGCTTCGCTGAGGAAGATGTCGTTATTGAAGGCGTACGCCATCAGCTCTTCTCTACGCCCTTGCCCGTTTGTGAGGTCGCCCGGAGAACGCCCCGCTTTTGGGCCATCCGGTTGATTTCGGGGCCCTTCTTCAAAGAGCCCTATCAAAAACCGTTGGCTCGCGGTAGACAGGCGCGCAGGGAGAGCATCGTGCCAGACGTCTTCATTTCCTATAATCGCGAGGATCGCGACCGGGCGAGCGTGATCGCCAGCGCGCTCGAGGCCGAAGGCTTCTCGGTCTGGTGGGACGCCGCGCTGCGCGCCGGCGAGACCTATGACGAGGTGACGGAACAAAACCTGCGCACGGCGGGGGCGGTCGTTGTTCTCTGGTCGAAACGGTCCGCGAGCTCAAAGTGGGTGAGGGCGGAAGCAACCGTCGGCGAGCGCAGCTCGACCCTTGTTCCGGCGCTCATCGAAGATTGCGAACGCCCGATCAGGTTTGAACTCGTTCAGACGGCTGATCTTCGCCATTGGCGGGGCGACCGCAATGATCCGCACTGGCGCGCCTTCATGCAGGATGTGCGCACGGCGATCACCCGTCGCAGCGCCAAACCGCAGCCGGCGGCGGCAGCAGCGCCAACGAGCGAAGCGTCGTTCGAGACGACGTTCTGGAATTCGATCAAGGACGGCAAGGACAGCGCAGAATTCGAAGCGTATCTGAAACGCTATCCGCAGGGCAATTTCGCCGCGCTCGCGCAAAACCGCCTCGCCGCTTTGAGCAGGGTTGCGCCTGCTGCGCCCGCGCCGCGACCCGCTGCGCCCGCGCCGCAACAGCGCCCGGCGACTGCGCAAGTCCAACGCCCGGCGCCGCAACCGCGACCAGCGCCGGCGCCCGAGCCGAAAAAATCGGGCGGAGGATTGCTGATCGGCGGCATCCTTGCCGGTCTTGCCGTGATTGGCGTTGTCGCTTTCTTGATGATGCAAAAACCGGGCGAGCCGGCAAGCGCTGCTGAAACTGCGCCCGCAGCGATTGATGTCGCCGCTGAGGCGCCGGCGGCTTCGCCCCCCGAAATTCCCGCAACGGATATGCTCGAAGGCGGCGAGGCGATTGTTCCGCCTGCGGATGAGACCCTTCAGCCCCCTGTTGTCGAAACACCGGCCAAGCCGGCCGCTCCCGCCGAAGAAAAAACGCCGGGCCGGTTCAAAGACTGCGAGTCATGTCCGCTGATGACCCCGATTGAGGGCGGCACGTTTACCATGGGATCGCCCTCGGCTGAGCCCGGCCACAACGCCTATGAAGGGCCGCAGCGCGAGGTCACGGTGAAACCCTTCGCGATCGGCGTTTACGAACTCACCAATGCGGAGTGGAAGGCCTGCGTCGACGATGGCGCGTGTCAGGCCAAGCCCGGCTCCGGCGGCGAGGGCGATTTGCCGGCGCTCTTCCTCTCCTGGCGCGACGCGACCGGATACGCTTCGTGGCTCTCAAAAAAGACCGGGCGCAAGTACCGCCTGCCGACAGAAGCGGAGTGGGAATATGCCGCGCGCGCGGGCGCCTCGACCGCCTATTGGTGGGGCGACAGCTTCGACCGCAGCCGCGTTACAACGAGCGGCGCGGTCGCGGTCGGCTCATCAGCCGCCAACGCCTTTGGCCTCTATGACGTCGCCGCCAATGCGCGGGAATGGGTCGCGGATTGCTATGTCAACAATTTCGTGAAGGCGCCGCTCGACGGCTCGGCTGTCACTGAGGGCGATTGCGGGAAACGGGTCATCCGCGGCGGGGCCTGGTTCAGCTCGCCCGCCGACATGCGGATCGCGAACCGCAGCCGGATCGATATCGATGTCCGCTCGCGCTATATGGGCGTTCGATTGGCGGCGGATATCGGCCGGTAATGTGCTGCCTTGGCTTGCGCCGACAGGCGCAGCCTGTAATCTCCCCGCCGACTTTGACACAAGCGCATCCAGCGCCCGAACAGGAGAAGAAAAATGGCCGTTGACGGCAAGTGGAATCTGAAAATCAAGACGCCGATGGGCGAGCAGTCCGGCGTGCTGGAACTGAAAGCTGACGGCGCGGCGCTCACGGGCACGATGTCGGGCAATATGGGTGCGGTGACTATTGAAAACGGCTAGACCGCCGGCGGCGCGGTCAAATGGTCGGCTAAAGTCACCTCGCCGATGCCAATCACGCTCGAATTCGACGGCAAGGTCGACGGCGACGCGCTGAACGGCAATGTGAAGCTCGGCGCGTTCGGCACCTCGACCTTCTCCGGAACGAGAGCTTAATTCCGTTATGAAAAAGATCGTCGTCGCAACGGCAGCTCTTCTTGCCGCCGCTTGCGGCGGCGCATCCGACCATAAAGCCGCATCCGCTCCGGAGCCCGTCGCGGAAACTTCAGGAGCCGGCATTGACGAACTCGCTGAAAAATTCGTGAAGCTGGCGCTTGCCCTTGGCGAGCATGATCCGGTCTATGTCGATGCTTATCACGGACCCGCTGAATGGGCGGACGCGGCGAAGGTCGAAAAACGTAACCTCAAAGAATTACGCGGCGACGCGGATGAAATCCTTGCAGCACTTGAAGTTTTAAAACGCGACGGCGTCTCGCCGCGCGAAGCGGGGCTTGCTCATCAGACGCTTGCCGCCCTGACGCGCCTCAAAATGGCGGACGGCGAGAAATTCACTTTCAATGAGGAAGCAAAGCTTCTTTATGGCGTCACGCCGCCCGTCTATTCGACCGGCGACTTCGACGCCGCCCTTGCTGAAATTGACGCGCTGATCCCGGGCCCCGGCGCGCTTTCGGAACGGGTCGACGCTTTCAGGAATATGCTCGCCGTTCCGGCGGAGAAGCTCCAGGCGGTATTCGATGCGGCGATCAACGAATGCCGCCGGCGCACCCTAGCGCATTATGAATTGCCGCCCGGCGAGAAATTCACGATGAGTTTCGTCACGGGAAAGCCGTGGAGCGCCTACAACTGGTACAAGGGTGGCTTTGAAAGCCTCATTGAAGTCAACACCGACCAGCCGATCATCATCGACCGCGCGGTCGATCTTGGCTGTCATGAGGGCTATCCCGGCCACCACGTCTGGAACCTCTTCGTGGAACGCGATCTTAAAGATGCGAATGGCTGGGTCGAGTTTTCGATATTGCCCCTGTTCAGCCCGCAAGCGCTGACCGGCGAGGGCTCCGCCAATTACGGGATCGATCTCGCGTTTCCGGGCGACGAGAAGACCGCGTTTGAAAAATCCGTACTTTTTCCGCTCGCAGGACTTAACCCCGCGGACGCGGATAAGCTGGCGGCTCTTAACGCCGCACAACGAAAACTCTCACATGCGGGGAACGACATCGCGCGCGACTATCTGGACGGCGCGATCACGGGCGATCAGGCGGTCGAGCTGATGATGAAATATCAGCTCAGCTCGCGTTCTCGCGCCGAACAACGATTGAAGTTCATCGATACGTATCGAAGCTATGTGATCAATTACAATATCGGCCGCGATCTTGTGGAAGCCTATATCGAGCGGGAAAAGGCAAAGGGCGTCGATCCGTGGTCGGCGTTTGAGGCTTTGCTGAAGAGCCCGGACGCGCTCTCGCTGTTGGCGCCGGCGTAAGGCGATGCGCATTCGCGCCTTCATCCAATCCGCGCACCGCTGGCTGGGGCTCGCCCTCGGACTTCAGCTGGTGATCTGGACGATGAGCGGCGTCGTCATGAGCCTGTTGCCGATCGGGCATGTGCGCGGCGAGAACATGATCGCCTACGCTGCGCCGCCGGAGCTGAAAATTCAGAATTACTATCCCCCGGCCGGCGTCCTTGCAGAAGTCGAGGGCGCTCGCGAAGCGACGTTGAAATCTTGGCTCGGACGGGAAGTTTATGTCGTCAAAGGCGCGTCCGGC
>JBBTJH010000035.1:0-3662 GCA_038059555.1 Pseudomonadota bacterium
GGTCCCCGCGCGCGATCTCGATTGAAAAATCGCGCACGATCGCACGTTCGCCGTAGGATTTCGAAATCTTCTCGGCGACGATGGCGCGCTTGCCGGAAGGGCCGGATTCATTTGCGGAAAATGAGACGGTTCCGGTCGGACGCTTGCGCTCTCGCCGCTGCTTTCTCAACTCGGCGAGTTCACGCATGCGCCGGACATTGCGCTTCCTGCGCGCCGTGACGCCGTAGCGGACCCAGTGTTCTTCCGCGACAATTTTGCGGTCGAGCTTATGCGCGGCGGTTTCCTCGTCCTCGAGCGTCTTGTCCCGCCACTCTTCGAAATGTTTGAAGCCGCGATCGAGGAAGCGCGTCTGGCCGCGGTCGATCCAGATAGTGCGCGTTGTGGCGTTTTCCAAAAACCGGCGGTCGTGACTGATGAGAACAAAGGCGGCGCGCGATGAGGAGAGCCGCTCTTCCAGCGCTTCGATCGCCGGAAGATCGAGATGGTTCGTCGGCTCATCGAGCAACACGACATCCGGATCGGCGGCGAAAATTCGCGCGAGCGCCGCGCGGCGCGCTTCGCCGCCCGAGAGCGCAGCGCAGCGCGCGAGCGGGTTGACGCCAAGCTCGGCGTAGAGCCGCGACAGATCGGTTGGCGCGCCGGCGGGCGGCAAGCCTGCCTCGACAAAGGCGCCCACAGTTTCAAAACCGGCGAGCTCTGGCTCCTGCGGCAGATAAGCGACAGTCGCCGCAGGATCGACAAAGCGCCTGCCGCTGTCAGCCTCGATCAGCCCGGCCGCAATTTTCAAAAGCGTCGATTTCCCAGACCCGTTGCGCCCTACGAGGGCGATACGCGCCTGCGGCTCGACGACGAGCGCCGCGCCGGCGAGCAAAGGCTCGCCCCCGAAGGTGAGGCGGACGTCTTCAAGGGTTAACAGCGGCGGCGCCATGGCGCGAGGGCTCTACAAGGCGCAGCTCCCGGCGGCAATCCGCCCGGCGCTGTTAAAACCCTGTCAGCGATTATAGGCGAGGCTAAGGCGATGGATGCGCTGATGACATTTCTTCGCGAAACGCGGACGACCCCCAAATCGTTCGCCAAGCTGATCGGGCTCGACGCCGATCGCTTCGAGCGCTTGCTGTCAGGGGCAGACCCGATCGATCCCTCCCTCGCCCAGCGCATGGTCGATGCGACGGGCGGGGCGTTGCTGTTGACGGATTTAATCGGTCAATCGCCGGGCGCCGGCGCGATCGTCGATCTTCGCAGCCGCTTTGCAGCCGACGCGTCCGATATCGACGCTGAAAAACTGACGGCGATTTTGGCGGCCTTGCTGCCGAAGCTTATCGGCGGCGCGCGGCGCACCGGCGACGAACATTTGCCGCGCCTTGCCGCAGATGCGGCGGCGCATACTTATGCGGCGTTATCGACGGTTACGACCCGGCGGGGTCCCGATCGTCTGATCCAAGCTCTGCAGCCAGTTTTCGCAGAAATTCTCGAAGATTTGTCGGCGCCGGCGTCGGCGCGTCGCCGGCTTCAGCAGACGAGTGAGGAAGCGGCCGCGCTTTATTTTCAGGCGCCCCAACAAAAGCGGCGCGCGTAAGCGTCGACGCCTCGCGCTTCGGATCGATCACTGAAATCGCCCGGCGTTTCGCCATCCGCCACATATTGCGGCCAATCGCGGCTGCGTAGGTGTCTTCGCTTGTGTCCGCCATTGCCTGCCCGATTCGGGGAGGTCGCTCCCCATTGCCACTTGGACGTGCGGCGACTCATCTTAGGGTTGTGCCGTTGAGTGCCCTCGTCAACCCCTTTTAACGGAACGGAGCTAACCAATGGCTAAAGACGTTCGTAAAGAGCAACTTGTTCTCCTAAAATTTGAACAAAAACTTGCGGGTCTCGCCGCGTTTCTCGCCGCGAGCTCGGCGACGGTCGCATCCGCCGCAGACAAGATTAACGGCGAGGCAACCATGAAGGCTTACCAAGACATTCAAGTTGCACTCGTCCAACTCGCTGACGTGACGTCGGCGGCGCACCAGTCGCTTCAGGGGACTGTCGCTGAATTGGGCGTGCGCGTGCTGGAAGCCTCCGGAGGGACCCCGAAGGCCTCCACAGCGGAGGTCGTGAGATCAGTTCTGGGGATTGGTTAGTACTATCGGCCTATGGATCGCTGACTGCGATCATGCTTTGTTTTGCTCAAAAATCGCGGTCTAGGGAAATTGCAGCGATCGCGCATGTCGTGGCGCTCAGCTGGTGCGCGACATTCGTGTGGCACTATTTTTTCTACGGTACCGGCGAGACCTGGGGACACGCGGTTATTGATGGGGCGATGGCCACGTATTTCTGGCGCCTTTCAAAATCCCGGATTTTCGCGTTGCCGCTTTTTTACATCCAGATCTGTTTTGTCGGAGTCAATTTGTCTACGACGCTGTCGCAAACTGACGACTGGTGGTTTGCATTCGCATCAAACCGTCTGTTCGAGATTGAGCTTCTTTATATTCTCGGCTGCTCGGTCTTTCGAATAGGCAGGCTCCGCAGAACAAAAAGGGGCGCTCTTTTGGAGCGCCCCGATCTGATGCGAGGAAACAGAGTCCTAATCGAAAAGCTTCGCCCAGCGGCGCGCTTCGCGTTTTTTCCATCCGCCGCGGTGCCACGCGTCTGAAACGATCAGCGGCGCAACGCTCGTCGCTTCGGCGAAGACCATCTGTTCGTGCACGGTCGAAACCTTGCCCCAGCTCGCCGCCTCTTTAAGGGTTGAAGACGAGCAGGCGCCGTCGCGGACGTCGGCGACGGTGATCTGTACGGCGTACTTGTGCACTTCGACGTTGTCATGGCCGAGAATCTCGGCGCAGACGACTGTGTCTTGCGCGAAGTTTTTCGGCACGCCGCCGCCGATCATGAACAGCGCCGTCGTTCCGGCCGCGAGTTTGACGTCGGTCAGTTCGCGGAAGTCGCCCGCCGAGTCGATCGTGACATAGGGCTTCTTCGCCTTGCGGCGCTCGACTTGATGCTTGACGATGCCAAAGCCCGCCGAACAGTCGGAGAAAGCCGGAACGAAAATCGGAACGCCTTTTTCATAGGCGCGCTGGATCAGCGAGTCTTTTTTCTTGGCGTTGCCGGCGGCGAGCCATTTGCCGATTTCATGGATGAATTCGCGCGAGGTGTAGGGGCGCGGCTCAAGCTGTTCGCAGATCTCGTAGATCGTGTGATCGACGTTCTGGAGTTCTTCCTCGTCGATATAGGTGTCGTAAATGCGGTCGATATAGAGCGAGCGCAGCGTGTTATCGTCGGGGATTTCATTCGCCTGATAGTGCTTGAAGCCAAGCGCTTCGAGGAAGTCCATGTCGATGATCGAAGCGCCGGTCGCAACCACCGCGTCGATCATGTTGTATTCGACCATGTCGCGCCAGACGTGAAGGCACCCGCCGGCGCCGGTCGATCCGGCCATGATGAGCCAGGTCGAACATTTCTTGTCTTCAAGCGCCATGTTGAGGATTTGCGCTGCCCGGGCGGCGTCGCGCGAGGTGAACGACATCTTGCCCCAGGCGTCGATGATGGGGCGTGCGTCGAATTTCGTGATGTCGATATGCTCGACTTCGGTGGCGAGCAGCTCGGCCTTGCGGTTGTCGGGTTTGGTCATTGAACTCGGTCCTTTCATTTCCAGTTTGAAACCGGATCCGGACCGCGTCGGG
>JBBTJH010000036.1:0-11674 GCA_038059555.1 Pseudomonadota bacterium
GGAAGCTGGTCCGCCTACGGCGGAGAAGTCCCCTTCAATCGATTCCGCGAGCACGCGGCCGAGAAGCGCTTTGGCATAATTGGTCTGGATGCCGGACGCACTTACGCGGTTTATCTTCACGCCGCGCTTTGTACCGCAATCCTTCTCGGTCACGATTGAGTCCTGTGCGACATCAAAGAGGCGGCGCGTGAGGTAACCGGCCTTCGCCGTACCGAGCGCAGTGTCGGTAAGACCCTTGCGCGCGCCGTGCGTTGACATGAAGTATTCTATCGGATTCAACCCTTCAATCATTGAGGAAATGATAGGCACTTCAATCGTCTCGCCGGAAGTGTCCTGGATGAGACCTTTCATGCCCGCCATCTGGGTCAAGTTGCCGAGCGTGCCGCGCGCACCCGAATGCACCATATCGGCGACGGAACCCATCGGGTCGAGTTCGAGGGCGACCTGCTCCTCGACTTGTTGTTTCGCGCCCTGCCAAATCTCAATGGCCATACGTCGCTTCTCTTCCTCGGCAAGAAGACCGTGTTGATAATCCTTTTCTATGGTCGCGACCTTGGCGGCCGCTTCACCGATGATGCGCGATTTCTGCCTTGGGACCGAGACGTCATTAATCGCCCAGGAAATGCCGGAGCGGGTCGCGTAATCAAAACCGAAACGCTTCACTTTATTCACGATGTTCGGCACTGCATCAAATCCGTACTTCGTGGCGCAATCGGTCATGATGCGCGCGAGCGCTTTCTTGGTGATGGTATCGCTCACGAATGGGTAGTCGGAAGGGAGCACGGTGTTGAAGAGGAGGCGACCGACGGTCGTCTCAAACGGGTGCCCGTTAAACTGCGCATACTTCTCTTTACCGGCGACCGGGAGCACGTTGATTGTGGCGCGCAGGTCGATGGCGTCGTATTCAGACGCGAGGATAGCTGCATTTGGCGAGGCGAAATATTCACCCGCGCCCTTACCCTTTTCAATTGCCTTCGTGAGCCAATAGAGACCGAGGATGATATCTTGCGGTTTTGCCGCAAGCACCGTCATTTCGCCGTTGCCCGGCTTGAGAATGTTCTTGTTCGCACTCATGATGTTCTTCGCCTCCCACTGCGCCTCCTCGGAGAGCGGCACGTGCACGGCCATCTGGTCGCCGTCGAAGTCGGCGTTGAAGGCGTTGCAGACGAGCGGGTGCAGTTGGATAGCATCGCCTTCAATGAGGCGCGGACGAAATGCCTGGATGCCCTGACGATGAAGTGTCGGTGCGCGGTTGAGAAGTACATACTTGCCCTTGATGGCCTCTTCGAGGATTTCCCACACTTCCGCGACGCCGTCTTCAATCAGACGACCCGCACCGCGGATGTTGAACGCGAGTTCGCGCTCGAGGAGTCCCGCGATGACGAACGGGCGGAAGAGTTCAAGCGCCATATGCTTCGGGAGGCCGCACTCGTCGAGCTCGAGGTCCGGACCGACAACGATGACCGAACGTCCCGAATAGTCGACGCGCTTGCCGAGCAAGTTCTGGCGGAAATAACCCTGTTTGCCCTTGAGGTAATCGGCGAGTGACTTCAAAGGACGGCGTTGCGCCATCGTCAGCGCGCCGGCCGAGGCGCCGCTCTTACGAATGGAATTGTCGAGGAGTGCATCAACTGCTTCTTGCAGGATACGCTTTTCGTTGCGCAGGATGACTTCCGGCGCGTGGATATCAATAAGCTTCTTGAGGCGGTTGTTGCGATTGATGACGCGGCGGTAGAGGTCGTTCACGTCGCTGGTTGCGTGGCGGCCGCCTTCGAGCGCGACCATCGGGCGGAGCGCCGGCGGAATGACCGGGATGCGCGTGAGGAAGAGCCACTCGGGACGCACGCCCGAAGCGATGAGCCCGGCGATGAGCGAGAGACGCTTTGCGAGCTTCTCGCGCTCGGCGACGCCGGCGTGCGCGTAGCGCGCGGAGAGCATTTTTTCAAGCTCCTTGAGGTCCAACTTGCAGAAAATATCGTAAATGGCCTCGGCACCGATACGCGCTTCAAAGAGGCCGCCGTACTTCACCGAGAAACGGTGGTACTCAAGCTCGTCGAGCACTTTGCCGACGACGACTCCTTCGATTTCGGCTTTGGTGAGCGTCATCTTCTCCTTCAGCGCATCGCGTTCTTTATCGCTCCCGAGCGACTTGTACTTCAATTTATATTCGCCTTCAAGCTCGGTCAGGAGACGCTTCTTCTCGTCCTCGGCTATTGTGGACACGATGTAGCCTGCGAAGTAGACGACCTTTTCAATGTCCGTGGCGGACGCGCCAAGCAGGAGCGCCATACGGGAAGGGACCGAGCGGAGGAACCAAATGTGCGCGACCGGCGTACAGAGCTCAATGTGACCCATACGTTCGCGACGCACGATGGAACGCGTGATTTCAACGCCGCACTTGTCGCAGACGATGCCCTTGTAACGGATGCCCTTGTACTTGCCGCAGTAGCATTCGTAATCTTTTTCCGGACCGAATATCTTCTCGTCGAAGAGCCCGTGCTTCTCCGAGCGTTGGGTACGGTAGTTGATGGTTTCGGGCTTGGTCACTTCGCCGGAGGACCATGCGAGGATGCGCTCGGGCGAAGCGAGCGCGAGGCGCAGACCATTCCAGGTGTCGCGCGGCGGGAATTTGCGGGGAGTGAAGGCCATAGTCAGAAATTTAAATGTTTAAATATTTCAATGTTTACATATCTTGCGAGGGCGGCAGATTCAACGGTTCGACGTCGAGCGCAAGACCGCGAATCTGGTTGGTAAGCACGGCGAAGGATGCGGGTGTGCCGGTGTGACTGATAGGCTCGCCTTTCACGATGGCGTCAAAGGCTGCCGAGCGGCCTTGGATGTCGTCCGACTTAATCGTAAGCATCTCGCGGAGCGTGTAGGCGGCGCCATAGCCGAGCAGAGCCCACACTTCCATTTCGCCGAAACGCTGGCCGCCGTTCTGCGCCTTGCCGCCGAGTGGCTGCTGCGTGATGAGGCTGTAGGGACCGATGGAGCGCATATGAATTTTGTCTTCCACCATATGATGCAGCTTGAGGACATACATATAGCCGACGGCAATATCTTGAGCGAACGCGTTACCGGTCTGGCCGTCATAGAGTTTCATTTTGCCGGATTTGTCGAAACCGGCAGCGACAAGCTCATCGCGTATCTCGTCGGCGGTCGCACCGGCGAACGGCGGAACGATGGCCTGGTACCCGAGTGTGTGCGCCGCGAGCCCGAGATGCATCTCAAGAATCTGCCCGAGATTCATACGGCTCGGCACGCCGAGCGGGGTGAGAATGAGGTCGATCGGATTGCCGTCATCGTCGTACGGCATATCCGCGACCGGCAGCACGCGGCTGATGACGCCCTTGTTGCCGTGACGACCCGCGAGCTTGTCGCCGACCGAGACGTTTCGCACCTGCGCGACCGTGACGACGATTTTCTTGACGATGCCACTCTCGAGCTGGTCGCCCTTCTCTCGTGAAAATATGCGGACGCCGATGACACGGCCCTTCTTGCCGCCTTCCATGCGGAGCGATGTGTCCTTCACATCCTTCGCCTTGTCGCCGAAGATGCTACGCAAAAGACGTTCTTCCGGCGTGAGTTGGGTCTCGCCCTTCGGCGTGACCTTGCCGACGAGGATATCGCCAGGGCGCACTTCCGCACCGATGCGGATGACACCTTCCTCATCGAGATTTTTCAAACGCATCTCGCCGACGTTCGGGATGTCGTGTGTCGTCGTTTCGGGACCGAGCTTTGTGTCGCGTACGACACAGTCGAAATCCTCAATATGCACCGTCGTGAACTTCGCCTCTTCAACGAGACGCTCGGAGATGATGATGGCGTCCTCGTAATTCGCGCCGTTCCAGCTCATGAATGCGACGCGCACGTTTTGGCCCAAAGCAAGCTGACCATGGTTCGTCGAGGAATTATCCGCGAGTACGTCGTTTTTCTTCACGGTGTCGCCCGTCCTCACTGACGGACGCTGCATAAATGCCGAATTCTGATTGGTCTGGGTAAGCCCTTGGAGATGATACTCCTTCGACTTCCCTTCCTTGTTCTTCACGACAATCTTGCGTGCGTCAACCTGCGTGACTTCGCCAGCCTCCGAAGCGAGCACAAGCCGGCCGGTCGAGCGGGCGGCATGTGTCTCAATGCCGGTGGCGACGAGCGGGGTCTCGGGAAGAAGCACCGGGGTCGCCTGTTTTTGCATGTTGGAGCCCATCAAGGCGCGATTCGCGTCGTCGTGGTCGACGAACGGAATCATGGACGTCGCGATAGAGAACATCTGATACGTCGAGGCATCCATGAGCGTGATGGCGTCGCGTGCGACGATGATAGGATTGCCTTTGTGGCGCGCTTCGACCGAGTCGGTGATGATATGTCCCTGCTCATCGAGCTTGGTCGCGCCGTGCGCAATATATTCAAGCTCCTCGTCAAGCGCATTCAGATAGACAATCTCTTCAGTTACCTTCCCTTTTGAAACACGAACGTAGGGCGTCTCAATGACGCCGAAACTGTTGGTGCGCGCGTGGGTTGCGAGACGGAGAATGAGGCCGATGTTCTGGCCTTCCGGCGTATGAATAGGACACAGGCGCCCATAGTGAGACGGATGCACGTCGCGCACTTCAAAGCCCGCTCTCTCGCGGGTGAGGCCGCCGGGACCAAGCGCCGAAAGCGTGCGCATGTTCTCAAGCTCCGCGAGGATGTTCTGTTGGTCCATAAATTGCGAAAGCTGATTCGCGGTGAAGAATTCGTGTACGGATGCGTGGAACGGGCGCGGGTTCACGAGCGCCATCGGGAGCGTGGTCTCACTCTCAATCGTCGACATGCGGTCCTGGATATTACGCTTCATACGGCTCATGCCAACCCTCATGCGGGCTTGGAGGAGCTCGCCGACAAAACGCACGCGGCGGAAGCCGAGATGGTCGATGTCGTCCGGGCGCGCCGACGGGTCGGCGTTCAACTTAGTAATTTCTGAAATGATGCGGACGAAGTCCGCCAACCCCAGCGTGCGCTTTTCGAGCGCTTTCTCGGAGAGCGGAAGGTTGAAGCGCGTATTAAGGCGGTGGCGGCCGACCTTGCCGATGTCATACCGTTCAACCGAGAAGAGCGATTGCACGAAGTTCTTGGCGTTCTCGGGCGTGGCGAGGTCCCCGTCGCGCATGCGGCGATGGATTTCAATATAGGCCTCTTCGATGGACTTTGCCTCGTCGTGCTCCAACGTGGCCTTGATCGCCGAAAGAGCGAGGTGGTCCTTCGCAAAATGCTTCGTGACTTGCTCGCCCAATCCTCCCCCAAAAACAGTGAGGAGCTGGGTGATGGGGAACTTGCGTTTCCGGTCTATTTTCACAAAAATGGCGCCGTCCGCCTCCGAATCAACTTCTATCCACACGCCGCGGAGTGGAATAATCTTCGCGCCGAAATACGGTTTGCCGCGCAGGAGTTCCGAGACGAAGAACGCGCCGAAGCTTCGTGCGAGCTGCGGGACAATGGCGCGTTCGACACCGGAAACGATGAACGAACCGTGCGATGTCATCATCGGCATATCGGTCAGGAACAACTCCTGCGATTTCTCCGAACCGAAGGTTTTATTGATGAGCTTCACCGTCGCCTTGAGCGGCGCCTCGTAGGTGCGTATATTCTCGCGCGCGAATATCTCGTCATATTTCGGCTCGCCTATTTCAAAACTCTCGAACTCGAGTTGGAACTTCTTCCCCGAGTAATCGCTCATCGGCGAGAATTCCTTGAAGAGCTCGGTGAGACCATCTTTCAAAAGCCAGTTGAACGAGGACTGTTGGTGTCCAACGAGGTCCGGGAACGGAACCGAGGGAGCCCGATATGCACCGAAGGTCTTCTGGACGAGTTTCTTTTGCATGTGTCGCGGCGTGAAGTGGTTAAGTCGGACGTTTTCCCTAGAACATATAAAAATGCGAACGCACGGAAATAAATCCGCTTGCGCTTATGCGTTTTTCTTCGGTTCCCGTATGAATCTGTCCAGCCCCGCCCTCCATTACTCACTCGTATCTTGTGCCCCTAACCTACCACCCCCCGCCTTTTCCCGCAACCCCCTCTGGGGATAAACAAAGCACCGCCGGAGCGGTGCTGCGATTCAGTCCGAAGACCGATTCATTTTTTCTTGTTGGTAGGCAGTTGGTTTCGCGGGCTGCATGAAAATCTCCGTATCCATGCTTCCAGTATAACGCCCTGGTCATTGACGGCTTCCCAAGCATCGTCATATCGTGCGCTCATTTCCCAGCCTTTCTCGCTGAGATGTCTTTCGGCCTCGCCTTTGTTTGCGTATGGTCCGTAGTGGCCGATGGTATTTTGCTGTAAACAGCTCGTAACCGTAATTTGACAGGTGTCTGAAACTTTTTCGTCTGGCATGATCATTCTCCTTCGAAGTGTTGTGGTTGTGTGAAGGTACTGCAAACTACAACTCTACGCTAGCACTTCTCGCGCCAGTTGTCAATGTTCGCGTGGTGGCCGGTTTGGAGGACTTAAATATTCGAATCTTTGACGGTCGGCAATAATTAGAATATTTCATCTATTTCACTTTTCGCCAGGCGTTGATACGGGCGTGATGGCCGGTTTGGAGGACAGTGGGGACGCGATACTTTTTACCCTTATACAAAATGGTTTCGGGGCGGGTGTAGACGGCAGAGGAGGCGATGCGGCGCTCTTCTACGGAGGCGTCTTTGCCAAGCACGCCCGGGAGGCGACGTGTGACGGCGTCTACTATTGCTAGAGCTGGGACTTCCCCGCCGGTATAGACCGCCTCGCCGACGGCGAATTCTTTTACTTTTGCAAAAGTCTTTATGATTTTCTTCGCGCGCTCGTCTATACCTTCGTAGCGCCCACAGACGAGCACGACGTCGCTGTATTTCGCGAGTTTATCCGCATCTCTATTTGTAAATTGCTTCCCGCTCGGGCTGAACCATATAATTACAGTCTTTTTAATGTAGGACCTCCGAGGTCCTACATTCTTTTTCAACGTTTTTTGGACGGCTTTGACGACAGGGAGGGCGGTCATGACCATTCCGGGGCCGCCGCCGTAAGGGCGCTCATCTACCTTGCCCCATTTATTGTCGACGTAGTCGCGCGGGGTCTGGTATTTTATTGAAATCTTTTTTTCCTTCCGCGCGCGCCCCACTATCGACGCGCTCAAGTATGCGTCGCATGCTTCTTTGAAAAGTGTGATGAGATGGAATTTCACTTCTATAATTCCTCAACCACTTGGTCGACGGTTTTTATTTCCTGCTCGCCTGCCTGCGCAAACAGGCGCTTGCCGCCGACCGGCTCGTTGATTTTGAGATTCACGCGCGCATTCCCTTTCATACCGGCGACCCGCAGGAGAATGCGGAGCGCCTCGGCGGTCTTACCGCTCTTGCCGATAATCTTGCCCATATCCTCGGGATGGACAGTGAGGGTGAGGAGGACGCCCATCTGGTCGATAGTGCGTGTCGTCTCAACCGCTTCGGGGTGATCAACAATTGCTTTTACCGCGTATTCAAGTAGTGCTTGGTCCGGTTCCATTTTAGCTCGCCGAAGCCGTTTCGGCGGAGGCGGCTTCAATCACTGGAGTTTCTTCTTTCGTTTCAATAACTGGTGCGGATGCAGTTTCAACTATGTCTTTTTTTTGCGGCGTGTGCTTCTGGAGCACATTTATCTTCTTGCCTTGAATAACGCCCCTGTTCACGAGGAGATTGTGAATGGAACCGGTCGGTTGGGCGCCTTTGCTAATCCAATGCTTTACCTGTTCCCCGTTAAGCGTGAGTGCCTTGCTCCGCGGATTGTAGGTGCCGAGGAGTTCGACGATATTGCCGGCCTTGGCGGCGCGTTCCTTCTCGAGAACGACAATGCGAAATGCCGGGTCATTTCTCCGGCCGATGCGCTGAAAGCGTATCATCAACATACGCACGACTATAGCAGAAATCTTAAATTATTGCTAGAGTGACAAAAAATGGCGCAGAAAATATATGAGGGCCCCATCACGATGACCCGAAAAGGCATCGGGTTTTTCGCCGCGCCAGCGGCGCCCTCCGAAGCCTTGGCGAAGGAGGGTCCGTCCGAAGACCTCATCATCCCACCCGAATGGACAAACCATGCGCTCTCGGGAGATATCGTAAAGGTCGTACCGGCGGGCATATACCGCGACCCAATGGGCAGGATGCCGCCGCGAGAGGCCGGCAAGGTGATAGAAATTATTTCTCGAGCACGCGAAACATTCGTCGGTACGCTCATTGAGGAAGATGGTCTTACCCTGCTCCAGTCCGACTACAAGAAGATGTACGTGCCTATCGTCATCTTGGACAGAGGAGAGGCACCGCTCGGCGATAAGGTCATCGTGCGCCTTGGCGAATGGGCGGCAGATAAAGAGTACCCGCTCGGCACTATTGAAGAAGTTATCGGCAAGGCGGGCGTACACGAGACGGAGATGCGCGCCTTGGCGCTTGGACAAGGGTTTTCGCCCGACTTCCCTCCTGCTGTGACCTCCGAAGCAAAACGTCTTGAGGCCGAAGGCCGAGAAATGATTGCGAAGGAGGTGCGTAAGACGCGTCCCTACTCCGCTAAAGCTACGAAGGGCAGGCGCGATTTCAGAAATGTTCCCACGTGTACCATCGACCCCTTTGATGCAAAAGATTTTGATGACGCGCTTTCGGTGCAAAAACTTCCCGATGGGAATATTGAGGTCGGCGTCCATATCGCCGATGTCTCCTTCTTCGTGAAGCCCGGTATTGAACTCGATAAAGAAGCAATTGTGCGCGCGACGAGCGTGTACCTCGTGGACCGCACCATCCCGATGCTCCCTGAAGTGCTCTCAAACGATTTGTGTTCTCTAAAGCCCGACGAAGACCGTCTCGCCGTCTCGGCCGTTTTCACGCTCGACGGCGAAGCGAACATTCTGGACACGTGGTTCGGCGAGACGGTCATTCATTCCAATAAGCGCTTTACGTATGAAAATGCGCAAGAAGTGCTCGATGCCGGTAGCGGCGACATGCATGAAGAACTCTCGACGCTTTTGGAACTCTCCAAGAAGATACGCGCCCGCCGCGCCGCCAAGGGCGCGATAGAATTTGATACAGCTGAAGTAAAGGTCGAACTCGACGAAACCGGCAAGCCTATCGCGATACATCTCAAAGAGCGTAAGGCGACGAACCTGCTTATTGAGGACTTTATGCTCCTCGCCAATGAAGCGGTAGCGACACATCTTTCGAAGCTCACGAGTAACGGCGGTGTGCGCTTCGCCTCGCTCTATCGCGTGCATGACGAACCTGACACCGACCGCATCGAGAATCTCGCAAATCTGCTCCGCATCATGGGCTACCATCTGAAGACGTCCGGGAGCGGACAGGTCACTGGCGCAGAGCTGAACAAACTTCTTGAATCGGTGAAAGGGAAGCCGGAGGAGTATCTCGTGAAGATGGCAACACTGCGCTCGATGAGCAAGGCCGTCTATGCGACGCGCAATATCGGACACTTCGGTCTCGCCTTTGATTTCTACACGCATTTCACTTCTCCGATACGCCGGTATCCCGACCTCGTCATACACCGGCTCATCAAGGCGCACGCAGGCGGCGACTCAATCACTCCAGCCGAGATGCAGGAGTTCGACAATCTCGCGCTACACGCTTCCGAGCGCGAGGTCGCCGCCTCCGATGCCGAGCGCGATTCTATCAAGATGAAGCAGGTGGAGTTCCTCGCGGGTCGCATCGGTGAAGAATTCGACACCGTCATCTCGGGCGTCACCGACCGCGGCCTCTATGTTGAGGAGAAAGAGACGCACGCCGACGGCATGATTCGCATCAAGGACGTCGGCGACGATTATTTCGAATACGACGAGAAGCACTACCGCCTCGTCGGCAAGCGCACGCACAAGTCCTATCAGCTCGGCGACCCCATTCGTGTCCGCCTCACCGCCGCCCGCATCCCCGAAAAAGAATTGGATTTCGTACCCGTAACGTAAAATTATTTCGCCACGGCGACGGCTTCGTCGAACTTGACCGAGAGGAGTTTGGAGACGCCGGGGAGACGGTCTTCAATTTTTACGTTTACTTTGCTACTGCTACTGCTTCCTCAAACTTTACCGATAAAAGCTTTGAGACTCCGTCTCCCCCCATCGTGACGCCGTAGAGGATGTTGGTGCGGCTCATGGTCTCGCGATTGTGGGTGATGACGATGAGCTGCGCCTTTTTCGCAAGATTCTCTACCATGTCGCCGTAGCGACGGCTGTTCGCCTCGTCCAAGGCCGCGTCGGTCTCGTCCAGTATCAAAAACGGTGGCGGGTTCACCTGACTCATCGCGAAGATGAGCGCGATAGAGGTGAGCGCGCGCTCGCCTCCCGAGAGCTGCATCAGCGACTTCACCTTCTTCTTCGGCAAGTTCACGGCGATTTCTATGCCCGGCCGCTGCTCTGCCTTCGGCTCGTCCATAAATTCTTCTTGCGACTCTTCGTCTAACTCCTCGGGCTCTTCCGGCTCTTCGAGCGTGAGCCGCGCGCCGCCGCCGCCGAACATCAGCGCGAAGTATTCGCCAAACGACGCGTTCACCTTCGCGAGACCCTCGGAGAAATGTTTCTGCAACTCGGTATCCAAATCGTGTATGAGAGCACCGAGGCCCGCCGCCGACTTCGCGAGGTCCTCAAGCTCGGTGGCGAGAAATGCTTCCCTTTCGACGACTTCTTTATGCTCCTGCCGAATCTCTTCGCCGGTGCCGCCCGCCTCTTCGAGGCGTATTTTGGTGCGTTCGAGGGCGCGTTTACGCTCTTCCTGCGTTTTACGCTCTTCGTCTGGCAGTCCGCCGGATGGCGGATTAAGCGGCTCATAAGAGAGCGTCGCTGCGCCGCCGAGCGCGAGCGCTTCTTCCTTATCGCGCTCAAGCGCTTCAGAAAGAAGCGTGAGTTCATATTCTCGTGCAGTGGCCTTGGCTACCGCACCCTCCTCATGCGCTTTCGCCTGCGCGAGGTCGAGAATGCGCCGCCGAATCTCACGGTCGGTCTCTTCGAGCGCGACCATCGCTTCACGCGCTCGTACGCGCGCCGACTCTGCTTTCTCAAGGTCTGCGGAGACGGTCGCATACTTTTCAGCAAGCGCAGCACGCTCCGTTTCAAGCCGAAACGCGGCATCCTCTTCTTCAGAAAACTTTTCGTCGCTTGGCGAACCGTATCGCGTGAAGAAGAACTGCACCGCCCGCTTAATCGCATCCAGCGCGGCGCGCAGGGATTCTAGAGTACCGCCGGCATTCTCGGCCTGTCGCTCTACTTCGGCGCGAAGCGCTTCAAGCTCTTCGCGCGACACCTTCGCATACGGCTCGCGTGCGACCGCTGTCGCGCGTCGCTTCACCTCGGTCAAAGTGCCTTCAATGCGGCCAATCTCACGCGAGAGCGTCGCGCGCGCGGCGGCGAGCTTGGACACTTCGTTCTCCGCCTTCCGTAATACTTCGGTGCGTTGTATCGTCTCCCTGTCTGCCAACTTCGGGTCAGCGACTCGGTCGAGCTCAAAACTTGTGACGGTGAACCGTTCTGTCGCATCCCGTTTCTCTCCGGCAACTTTCAACTTTTCTCGCGTAAGATACGCATCCTCAATCGCAAAATATGTCTGTGCGAGCCCGATGAGCTCGGTGCGAAGTGTGTCGGCGCGTTCAAGCTTCTTGACCTGGCCTTCAAGGAAGCGCAGATGCGGCGTCAATTCTC
>JBBTJH010000037.1:0-9431 GCA_038059555.1 Pseudomonadota bacterium
TAGACGTCGAAGAGGGAGACGTCGGCGATAAGTTTTTTATCGGCGCCGCGCACTGCTTTTAAAAGCGCGTCGGCGGACGTTTTTTCATCCACCACAAACGCGAAATCGCGTTTCACCGGGAGGAGCCCCGAGGCGTCGAGCGCGGGCTTGGTCTTCGTCGGCTTTGCTTTCGCCGGCGGAACGGCGTCGAGGAAAACTTCAAACGCGAAGACCGGCCCGTCGATATCCATCGCTTTGAGAACCCGCGGATGGATTTCGCCGAAATGCGCGAGGGCGAGTTTGGGCCCGAGGCGCAAAACGCCCGAGCGTCCCGGATGATACCATGACGGCGCGTCGGCTGTTGTTTGCGCCTGATCGATCCGCGCGCCGGCCGCGTCGAGCGCGGCAAACGCATCGGCTTTCGCCGTGAAAGCATCGGCCGCGCGTTCCGCCTTCGCCCAATGGCGCTTCGGGCGGGAAAGGCGCGCGCCGCCGGCGACGGTTTGCTGCCCTTCCGGCCGGTCGGAAAAATAAACCGGCGCGACTTCAAAAAGCGCAAGGTCGTCGCGGCCGCGATCGCTGTTGCGCTGGAGCGCGGCGATCAGATTGGGCAGCAACGACGGCCGCATCGATCCGAGGTCGGACGATATCGGGTTGGCGAGAAGGAGCCCTTGCCCGGCGAGCCAGTCAGCGCCGTCGCAAAAGAGCGCGGCGTTTCGCGCGTCGGCAAACGACCATGTCACAGCTTCGAGAAGGCCGCGCGCGGCGAGTGCGCGCCGGGCGGCGCTGCGCCGCACCTGCGATGGCGTGAGCTTCGGCATTTCGACCGCGGCGCGCGAGGGAAGCGTTGCGGCGGGAAGCGAGGCGAAGCCGACAATGCGGGCGATTTCCTCGACAAGGTCCGCCTTGCCGTCGATGTCGGGGCGCCAGGAGGGAACATCGACCAGCCACGGATCAGCCCTTGAAACTTTAAAGCCGAGCGCGGTGAGGACGCTCTCCGATTTTTCCGGCGCGACGTCGATGCCGGTCAGGCGTTTCACCTCCGACGGCGGGAACGCGACGATTTTTTCAGACTTCGGTGTGGCGCCGGCGATCAGAATATCGCTCGGGGTCCCGCCGCAGGCGTCAAGAATGATGCGCGTTGCAAGCTCAAGGCCCGGCGCGATGAACAAAGGATCGACGCCGCGCTCGAAGCGATGGCGCGCGTCGGAATGAATGCCGCATTTGCGGCCCGTCTTGGCCGTGCGCAACGGATCGAAATAGGCGCACTCGATGAAGACGTTGTGGGTCGCGTCGGTGCAGCCCGTCGCCTCGCCGCCGATGATGCCGCCGAGGCCGAGAACGCCGTTATCATCGGCGATGACGGTCATCGTCTCATCAACGCTATAGGTTTTGTTGTCGAGCGCGAGGAAGCTTTCGCCCGAAGCGCCAAGGCGCGCGCGGATCTCACCGTTCAGTTTGTCGGCGTCATAGACGTGCAACGGTCGCGCGCGGTCATAGGTCAAGAGGTTTGTGACATCGACCAGCGCTGAAATCGGGCGAAGCCCGATCGCGCGCAATCTGTCGGCGAGCCATTTAGGGCTGGGGCCGTTTTTGACGCCCTTGATATAGCGGCCCGCAAATATCGGGCAGGCGTTTTGCGCGCCTTCCGGAAAATGAAGGCCGATTTTCTGCGGGCAGGGAAATTCGCCTTTGACGGGCGCCGGCGCATTGGCGATGAGCTTTCCAAGCCCCGCCGCCGCGAGATCGCGCGCAACACCCGCGACGCCGTTCGTATCCGGACGATTGGGCGTCACTTCAAATTCGATGACAGGATCGTCAGCGCCGAGCCAGACCGCAATCGGATCGCCGATTTTTGCCTCCGCCGGCGCCTCGATGATGCCGTCATGCTCGTCGCCGAGCATCATCTCGCGCGCCGAACACATCATGCCGTGCGATTCAACGCCGCGAATTTTCGCCTTGGTCAGAGTGACGTCGATGCCGGGGACATAAGCGCCGACGGCCGCGTAAGCGACTTTGATCCCCTTTCGCGCATTCGGCGCGCCGCAGACGATTTGCAATACGCCGTCTTTCGTCGCGACCTTGCAGACTTTGAGCTTGTCGGCCTCGGGGTGCTTTTCAGCCTCCAGCACCTCGCCGATCGAAAACGCTTTGAGGCGCTCAGCAGGGTCGTCGACATGCTCGACTTCAAGACCGACCGCGACCATCGCGTCGACGATCCCGGCGAGCGACGCTGACGTATCGAGGTGTTCTTTCAGCCAGGAGAGAGTGAACTTCACGAGCGTATCCGATTAAAGAGCTTCAATAATTCGGGTCAGCGCGGCCTTGACCGCCCTCGCCGTTTCTTCGAGCGCCGGGTTTCCAACGCACGCCATTGCGTCGTCAAAAGCGCCGGAAATTGGTTTGGCAATGTAATAGCTCATGGGATCGCGTCCTCGCCGCACATCAAGAGCCCGTCGGTCGCCGTTTCATTTGCTTCGTTGATGATCGACAAGGTCGCGTCCGCGCGGCGCACGAATTTGAAGACGTCAACGACCTGATCGTCATCGCCCTCTATCGCGCATTGAGCGACCGCCCTGACGCCGTTTTGGAGAAGTTCAAGGCGCTCGATCTTGCAGTGCATTTCATTTTGGTGAAACGCCTCGCCGTCGAGGCGCCATTCTTGCCGGTAATCGCCGCACGCGCCATCGGCGGCCCAGACGCCCATCAGCTCGACCCAGGCGGACGACGCGTCGCCCTCGATCTGCGCTGCGGGATCGACGGCGACAATTTCTTCGACCGCTATCGATGGCGCCTCGGCGATCTCCGCCGCAACCGGCGCCGATGCGGCTTCTTTCTTGTCGCAGGCGGCAAGAAGAAAAATCGCGGCGATCGCAAGGCCTAGTCGCTTCATGGTCTTCCTCCGTGGGCGGTTGAGCTCCGCCAGATTGAACGTCAGCCGGCGGATTTCATCCGCCTACGAACGCGACAGCCCCGTCGCGAGATTTGGCTGATCCAAAGGATCAAACCCGTAATGGTCAAGCCAGCGCGCATCGGCCGCGAAGAAATCGCGCAGATCGGGAATGCCGTATTTCAGCATGGCGAGGCGGTCGATGCCCATGCCGAATGCAAAGCCCTGATATTCGTCAGGGTCGAGCCCGCAATTTCGCAGCACATTCGGGTGCACCATGCCGGAGCCTAAAATCTCCATCCACTTCTCGCCCTGCCCCATGCGGATTTCGTTCCCGACCCGCTCATAGCCGATATCCATTTCGGCGGAAGGCTCCGTGAACGGAAAGAAGTGCGGGCGAAAGCGCGTCTTCACGCTGTCGACTTCAAAATAGGCTTTGCAGAAGGCTTCTAACGTTCCTTTCAGATGCCCCATATGGGTCGCGCGGTCGATGACGAGGCCTTCGACCTGATGGAACATCGGCGTGTGCGTCTGGTCTGAATCGCATCGAAACGTGCGGCCCGGAATGATGATCCGGATCGGCGGCTTCTTCGTCATCATGGTGCGGATCTGCACCGGCGAGGTATGCGTTCGGAGCAGCATCCGCGAGCCGTCCGCCTTCGGATGAAAAAAGAACGTGTCGTGCATTTCGCGCGCGGGGTGGTCGGGCGGAAAATTCAAGGCCGTGAAATTGTGAAAGTCGTCCTCGATATCCGGGCCTTCGGCGACGTCAAATCCCATCGCTGAAAAGATCGCGACGATTTCGTCCATCGCCTGCGTCACCGGATGGATGCGGCCCTTGGCGAGAGGCTGTATCGGCAAAGTGACATCGACCTTTTCGGTCGCGAGGCGTTCGTCGAGCGCTGCGTCTTCGAGCTTTTGTTTCTTCGCGTCGAGCGCGGCGGCGATTTTGTCTTTGAGGACATTGAGCGCCGCGCCGGCGGCTTTTCTTTCATCGGGCGCCATCGCGCCCAGCGCCTTCATCCGCTCCGAGATGACGCCCTTCTTGCCAAGCGCTGCAACGCGCACATCTTCGAGCGCCGCGATTGCGCCGGCGGCGGCGATTTGAGCGAGCGTCTCGCGTTCGATCTCGGTCATGTCGGACATCGTGTCCGTTCTCCGGTGCAAAGAAAAAGCGTCACTTTTAAGGTGACGCTTTTCGAAAATTGATCCGTAAACGTCACCCGGTTCGATAATCGCGTTCGACGGGCGACGGAAAAGAATTTACGCGGCGAGCGCCGCTTTAGCCTTTTCCGCCAGGGCCTTGAACGCCTCGGGCTCTTTCACGGCGATATCGGCGAGGACCTTGCGGTCAACTTCGATGCCGGCCTTTGAGAGCCCGTCGATAAATCGGGCGTAGGTCATGCCGCATTCGCGGGTCGCGGCGTTGATGCGCGTGATCCACAGCGAGCGGAAATTGCGCTTCTTGGCGCGGCGGTCGCGATAGGCGTACTGGCCGGCCTTTTCGACCGCTTGGCGCGCCGTCTTGATCGCGTTTTTGCGGCGGCCGAAATAGCCTTTGGCCGCCTTGATGACTTTTTTGTGCTTGGCGTGGGACGTTACGCCCCGTTTGACGCGTGACATTTCAGGGCGCTCCTAGCGGTTATACGGCATGTATTTTTTGACGATCTTCGCGTCCGCATCAGAGAGGACGCCTGTCCCCCGCTGTTGACGGATGTATTTGGCGTTATGCGAGATCAGTCGGTGCCGTTTGCCGGCGACGCCGGCTTTGACCTTGCCGGTGGCGGTCATCTTGAAGCGCTTTTTGGCGCCTGATTTGGTCTTCATTTTGGGCATTTTGCGGTTCCTGATGTTGGCCCCGCCATTTCGCTGGAAAAAGGGGGCGCGCGTTTAAGACCGCCAAGGCATGCCTTTAGGCCCGGCGGTCCGGTTAGAAGCGGCGGGTTATAGAGAAGAAGCGGGACGAGGCAAGGGCCGTTACGCCGCATCGTGGAAAATCACGCCGAGCGTCATCCGCCGGCCGCTCCGGATCGTCGAAACCCCGTGCCGCATCTGGGCTTTATAGACGCCCTTCGCGCCAGCAACGGGGCGCTCATTCACGGCGAACGCGACCGCGTCGCCTTTCAGGAGCGAAACCGCATGGGCGCGCGACTGCATCCTCGGCCGCTGTTCGGTGAGGATGAATTCCCCGCCCTCGAAGTCTTTTTGGGGCGCTGTGAGCAGGATTGCGACCTGAACGGGGAATATTTCGGCTCCGTAAAGATCGCGGTGGAGCCTGTTATAATCGCCCGGTCCATAGGTGAGGAGGAGGGGCGTTGGCCGGGCCTGCCCGGCGCCCGCGCATCTCTCGCGGTATGACCGGTGATCGGGCGGATACTTCCCCGCTTGCCCCAGGCTTTCGCGCCACGCATTGGCGACCGGCGCGAGGCGGGCATAGAGCCGCGTCCGCAATTCCTCGACCAGGGGCGGCAGGGGATAGCCGAAATATTTGTATTCTCCCGCGCCAAAGCCATGACGGGCCATGGCGACGGTCGACCGAAACCCCTGATCAGCGAGGTAGGAGGCGCCAAGAGCGTCGCACTCGTCGTCATTCAAGACCCTGCCGAGCCTTGCAAATCCTTCAAGGTCGAGCCCCTCGCCCGCCTTCGCCCAGTCGATCGCGCCGATCCGGCTCTCGATCGATCCCGCCGCCAGCCGGTCCGGCCGGCACCTTTTGCACGGGCGAAGCCCGGCGCGCTCCGCCTCGGCTCTGGTATCGACAAAAAAGACGTTTTTGCGCTGCGGCCGGCCGGAGCAGGACGGGCGGCAATAAACACCGGTCGTCTTCACGCAGCAATAAAAACGCCCGTCTGCGGCCGCCTCGCGCGTCAACACCGCCTGCCACTGGCGGTCTTCAGGCTCTCTGGTGTCATACATGAGATCGTTCCGTGATTTCCTCGGTCAAAACCCTAATTGGAGCCGGGGAACAATTCCGCCCGGTTCCTGCGACTGCGGTGAAGCGTTCGAATTCAGCGAGGATCTGCCGATCTATACTGCTCAGTGCATTTGTAGGGGCGATCTATTGTTTTGTAGGATGGCGAAAAAAGGCATGTGCGTGATCAACAACATCTTCAAGCGACTTGGGAACTGGGCGGCGCTTCTTGCATTGGCTCTTGCGGGCGCGCTCTCCGCAGCCGCGCCCGTCAGAGCGCAAACGCCGATAGCGACTGTCCCCTATTTTATCGGGGATGACGGCGCGCTGACCGTCGAGGTCATGGTCAATGGCCGCGGGCCGTATAATTTCATCATCGACACCGGCGCGACGCTAACGCTCGCGTTTGACAATCTCGCGGCGATCGAAAAATTCAGCCCGACCGGCGCGCCCAAGCGCCGCGTCCTTGGGATCAGCGGCTCGGCGACGCTCGACACCTACCAGATCGGCGACATCGCCGTCGGCGAGGCGCTGATGCCGGATCATATCGGCGTCATCTTGCCGGATTGGAGCGCGCCCCGCAAAACGCCGCACGGCATCCTCGGCATCGATTTCTTCAGGCGATACGCGGTTGTTTTCAATGTCCGCGACAAGACGCTCGAATTGTATCCGCACGGCGCAATCCCAAAGGCGCGGATCAACAGGTGGCGCACGGTCAATTTAAAACCGGAGTCATACGCCGCGGCGACGGGGTCGTTGTACACGGCGCAAGGTTTCATCAATGGATCGCCGGCGACATACATCATCGACCTCGGCTCGGTGGCGACCTTGGTGAATTACGAGGCCGCTAAGTCAATTTTTTCCGGGACAATCTCTCAAGGCGGAGCATCGTCTGTTACGTCGGGAAGCCGCCTCAACGATGTGTTCGATGACCGCACTGTGACGATGACCGGGCGCTTCAAGAGCATCCGTGTCGGATCGGCAATCTGGCGCTATGTAACCGTCTGGCTGAGAGACGCGCCGATTTTTGATGAGCTCGGCGTGCAGACGCGCCCCTTCGGGCTTCTGGGCGCCGATCTACTCGCAACGCAGGACTTCGCCATCGATTTTGGCGAAAACCGGCTTTACATCAGCAAGATCAATCAGAAGAAGCGCTAGGCGCCGGCGTCTTGTAATAGGGCTCGACGACGCCGTTGACTTTGAGGGTCAGCGCATTTCCCTTGCGGTCGAGCGTCTTGCCGACCGCCACGCGGACCCAGCCTTCCGAGACGCAGTATTCCTCGACATTGGTGCGCTCTTCGCCGTTGAACTTGATGCCGACGTCGCGCGCGAGGACCTCCTGGTCGAAATGCGGGCTTTTCGGATTGACGCTGAGGCGGTCGGGGGGCGTATCGGACATGGCAGGTCTTTCGCAAGCTTTAAGCGCCCGCACAATCTTGAATTCCGCGCGCGGGTCAAGCGCCGAATGCGCCGCCGAGGCGGGTTAACGCATAATTTACGTGCAAGACAAGAGCCGCGCTTACCGCGATCTTAACCGGTTTGCGCGAGGTTTCTCCCGTCCAATTCAGGGGAGGCTCGCCCTCAATGCCGAACGAAAACATCGAAACGTTGATCCGAAGCGTCGGCGCCGACGGTCACGTCAGCGCGGACGACGTGATTTTTCTGAGGAAAAACGTCTTCGCGGACGGCGTCGTCAACCGGGCTGAGCTTGCCGCGCTCTTCGCGCTCGCCGAAAAGGCGCCCCAGGGCGACCGGGAATGGTTTGACTATTTCGCTGAGGCCTCCGCCGATTTCTTCCTGCGCGAGGAAGAGCCGGCCGGCTATCTGACCGAAGAAGAGTTCCAGCACCTTGAGGCGTTCGTGACGCGCGACGGCAAAAAAGCAAGCTCGATCGAGCTCGGCATGCTCGTCGCCTTGATGGAAAAGGCGACGGAGACGACGTCGACGATGGCGGAGTTTACGGCCGATCAATTCCGCCGGCTCATTCGCGACCGCTCGAAAGGCGCCGCGCGCGTCAGCGGGGCAGACGCTGCTTTGTTGCGCCGCTATCTTTACGCGTCGGCGGGCGACGGCTCGATCGCGATCACCCGGGACGAAGCCGAATTGCTGTTCGATCTTCACGAGATGACCATCGGCGCCGACAACGATCCCGCTTTTGCCGATCTCTTCATCAAAGCGGTTGCGGCGCATCTGATGGCGCATGTCGGCTACCAGCCCTTGCCGCGCGAAGAAGCGCTGCGCCTTCACGCCTGGGTGACGGATCAAACCGTCAATCCGGCCGGCTTCTTCGGGCGCATGGTTTCGGGCGGCCTTGCCGGCATTCGCGAATCCTATGGCCGCAAACAGTCTTTTGCCTCCAAGAAAAACGAAGATGACGCAATCGCCGCCGCGATCGCCGAACGGGTGACAGCGCA
This sequence comes from Pseudomonadota bacterium, assembly GCA_038059555.1. GTDB lineage: Bacteria > Pseudomonadota > Alphaproteobacteria > Caulobacterales > Parvularculaceae > Amphiplicatus. The sequence goes on from JBBTJH010000037.1 coordinate 8,195, forward strand.
GGAAGCCGACTGGCTCGCCGACCGCATCGGCAAGAATGGCAAGTTTGACGACGTCGAGCGCGCGCTCTTGCACTATATGCGCGAACTTGGCGCCGACTTGCCGCCGAAATTATCGGCGCTGGTTGCAAAAGCGGCCTGATCTACATTCCGGCCGGCGGTCAAAAGAGGCCAAAATGAACAAAGCGGCGCCCGCCATTCTGGCTCCGATCATCGGCGGGCTGATGTTCGCGGCGATGGGAACGACGCAAGGCGTCGGGTTCGATTACAAATCCGCGTCTGAAGAGCGCCAGCAACACTACCTCGACGGGCTCGCCAAAGGATTTGAGCGAGGCTTTGCAGCGTCGTCCGGAAAAGCCGCCGTGATCGAGCGCGTCAGCGCAAACGCGCAGTGGGACACAATCTCTGTTGACGTGCGGTTCACCCAGCAAACCGTCGAAAGCGCGACGGCCGACCAGATCGAGGATTTCCGCAGGTTTTATTACAAGCAGAATTGCAGCTTTTTCGCTGAAAAATCGCTTTTCGAACAGGAAATCACACTGAAAATGCGCGTGAAAAGACCAAGCGGCTCGATCTTGACGAATTTCACCGTTAACGAACAAAATTGCGCGCCGTACCGAAAGGCGACCTAGGCTGCGGCCTTCTGCAGCCGAAGCAGCTCCCTATCGAATGTCCCGATCGCTGGGCGAGACGTCGGCAGTGATGCGCGTTTCAACGGGATTGTCCGCACTATCCGCACATTGACAGAGGCGCTGTCGCGTAACCGGGTTTTCAAGAGCCCCGCGCGTTTTCATTATGCATCGCCGGACAGCGCGAAAGCCGAACCGGCGACCCTTCCTGACTTTTCAACCCGCCGCAGCGCCGGTCGCCCGGGCCGCAGCTGATACGAAAAGCCTCGAGCCTAGGGGGGCCCTGAATCAAGCGCGAAATTTTTGTTTATTTTGGCGCGAAGCCTTGATTCCCCTAAGACGGGAATCGCCGCAGGACATGGGCCTCCTCAAGATCGCGGCGCAATCATCTGTAGGAAGATCAATGATTTCTAGCTGACGCCGGCGGCGTTGCTGAAATGGCCGATGAAGGCGTTGATGACGTCCGCCCAGCGGCTGACGTTTCTCGTGATGTTGTCCATCGTTACGCCGCCGTCGAGTTCGATGACGTAATCGACGCCGACCTGATTGCGCCCGGGAATCAAATAGGCGCGTCCGAACACCTGACTGTCATTGAAACGGTTGATGACTTC
>JBBTJH010000038.1:0-1722 GCA_038059555.1 Pseudomonadota bacterium
GAGAACCATAATTTCTTAGCAACGGTCGGCTGGCTATCCTGGATGCCGAAGGGCTGGGAAAGCGTGCGGGGCCAATTGATCGACGCCGAAACGGCGGCGCTCGCCGCGCGCTCGCCGGCGCTGCGCGCCTCGATCGTCAGCGATCCCGGCAAACCGGTGCTTTTCAAGAATGTCGAAATCTACGACGCGGCGACCAACAGCTTCAAGAAAAAGCAATCCGTGCTGGTTGACGGTGCGACCATCGCCGCCGTCGGTAAAAAAGTGAAATCAAAGGACGCGCTCGTCATCGACGGCAAGGGGAAGACCTTGGTTCCGGGCCTTTGGGACATGCACTATCACACCGGCGGCGACGGCGCGGGCGTCCTCGCGCTGGCGACCGGCGTCACCTCGGTCAGGGATATCGGCAATGAAAAAGCGACGCTTCTCTCGCGCATCAAACGCATCAATGACCATGAGCTGCTCGGCCCGAAAACCTATCCGATCCTCGGCATGGACGGCGACGGCCCGCTCTCCGCGCAAGGCTTCGTGCGCATTCACTCGGTCGAAGAGGGCGTAAAAGAACTAGGGATCGGCAAGGAAGAAGGCTTCCTCGGCGTCAAGCTTTACGGGACGATCAACCCACAATGGGTGAAGCCGCTCGCAGAAGAAGCGCACCGTCTCGGGATGAGCGTCCAGGGGCATATTCCAGCCGGCATGCGCCCCTCGGAGGCGGTTGCCGCCGGGTATGACGGGATCAACCACATCAATTTCGTCCTGATGGACGCGATGCCGGACGATGTCGTCAAAACGTCAAACGGATTGAACCGGTTTTTCGGCCCCGGAAAACACGCGCAGCATGTCGATCTCAACGCCGAACCGATGGCGAGTTTCCTCAATACGCTCGCGGAAAAAAAGATCGTCATTGATCCGACATTGACCGTGTACGAACAAAGCTACGTGCCGGATCAAGGCGAGGTTGCAGCGACCGCCGCGCCTTATCTCGGCGTTGTCCCCGCGCAAGTCGAGCGCGGGTTCAAAGCTGGCGGCCTCGTTGCGACGCAAGGCTTTGACGCGACGAGGGCCGACATGCGCGCGGGCTTTGAAAAAATGGTCGAGACGGTGCGCGTCATGCATCAAAAGGGCGTGCCGATCGTCGCCGGGACTGACGGTTATCCGATGGACTTGATCCGCGAGATGGAGCTTTACGTTCGCGCCGGCATGACCAATGGCGAGGCGCTGGAGACAGCGACCGACGGCGCGGCGCGCGCGCTCGGCTTCGGCGACAAGGTCGGCTCGATCGCTCCCGGACAAGCGGCCGATCTCGTGCTCGTCGACGGCGATGTCGAGAAATCGATCGGGGCGCTGCGCCATGTCGTCACCGTGATGCAGGGCGGCATGTTGCTCGATGGCGAAAAACTGCGCGAAGCGGCGGGCATGACCGGCATGCCGAAATAGAGGAGGCGAGCGCGGGGGCGAATGAAATTACCGGATGCGGCTAACGGCGTTGCGGCGCTGCTGTTGTCAGCGGCGTTCTTCGCTTTATTTATGCTGAAAGGCGCAGCTCTCGGGCCGCCGCCGGTCGATCCGTCGAGCCAGTTTGATACGGCGCGTGCGCTGGACCGTCTTTCCCGCATTCTTGGGGACGAGCGGGCGCATCCTGTCGATACGCCCGCCAATGATGCGGTGCGCGAACGTCTGCTCGCCGAAATCCATGACAACTTCCGCCCGACTCATCGCGTGATA
>JBBTJH010000038.1:1732-5450 GCA_038059555.1 Pseudomonadota bacterium
GCCGCCGCCGCCGGTCGATCCCGCGAGCGAGTTCGATGCGGCGCGCGCGTTTGAGCGGCTCTCGCGCATTCTCGGCGATGACCGTCCGCACCCGGTCGATACGGACGCCAATGACGCGGTGCGCGAGCGGTTGCGCGCGGAAATTCGCGGCATCGGATTTGACCCGGAGGTGCGCGACGATTTCGCCTGCCGCGTCTCCAAGCGGCGCAACGCCCTTTCCTGCGCTCGGGTCCGCAACATTGTCTTTCGCGCCGGACCTGCGACGGGCGACGCTATTCTCGTCGCGTCGCATTATGACAGCGTCGCTGCGGGACCGGGCGCCGCCGATGACGGCGCCGGCGTTGCGGCCTCGCTTGAGCTCGCCGCCATCTTGAAACAGCGCCGGCCGGTAAAGCCGGTGATCTTCCTTATCACCGACGGCGAGGAGGCGGGCCTTCTCGGCGCGCATTCTTTCGTGCGCCATGATCCCTTGGCGAAGGAAGTCGCCTCTGTCATCAATATGGAGGCGCGCGGCGTCTCCGGCCCCGCAATCATCTTCCAGACCAGCGAGCAGAACAGCCGCGACATCGCCGCCTATTCGTCTCGTGCGACGGCGCCGGTCGGGAATTCGCTCGCGACCGATATCTACAAGATGATGCCGAACGATACGGATCTGTCGGAGTTCCTGAGCCTTGACGCCGACGCGATCAATCTTGCGTTCACCGGAACGCCGCCCTTTTACCACACGCCGCGCGACACTTTCGCAAATCTTGACCGCCGGAGCTTTGCGCATATCGGCGCTTCTGCGCTCTCTTCGGTTGACGGGTTTTTGCGCGACGTCGATTATGCCGACACGGCGCCCGAAAAGCGCGTCGTATTCGCCGATGTTTTCTCGCGGTTCATGATCGTGACGCCTGAGCTTGCCGCCCTCGCCATGATCGTTCTTGGATTTGCCGCGTCCGCCGTCGCATTCATCCGCATTCCGGGGGCGCGACCCTTACGCGCAGCGTTTGCGCCGCTGATCGCGATGGGGGGCGCGGGGCTCGCGGCGTTTGCGTCGCTCTGGATTGTCAGCGCCCTTGGCAGTGAAGATTATTACTGGTCGGCGGAGCCACACTGGGCGCGCGCCGTCATTTATCTCTCGGCGATCGCTGCTGGCGCGGGCGCGCTGTCATTCGCCGCAGGCGCCGACCGGCGCCGGTTGCTCGCAGCTTCCTGGTTCTGGTTTTCGCTGCTCGGATTGATCGCCTTTGCGGTCGCGCCGGGCTCGGCGCTGCTGACCGGATTGCCGGCCGCCCTGTTCGCCTGCGCCGTGATTGCAAGCGCTGGCGCCGCGCGGCTGATCGCGCCGCTCTCGGTAATTGGCGCAGTTGCGGCGCTGCTCTTGTGGCTGCCGACTTTGCATCACGCTGAAGTCGGTCTCGGCCTCGGCGCTGCGTGGCCGTTCGCCATTCTCGCGGCGTTGCTGTTCATGCTGGCGGCGCCGGTTGCCGTCAGCGCGGCGCGACTTAGCCCCTCGATTACGCTGGCGACCGTCGCGGCGCTCTTCGCCGCCATCGTTCTTGCGGCCACCGCGCCCGCGTATTCGCCGGCGGCGCCAAGGCCCTTGAACATTCAGCATCTGGTCGATGCGGCTAATGGCGAGGCCTATTGGAGCCTCTCGCCGAAGGGGGATCGTCCGCCTGCGGAGATGGCGGCGCTCGCCTCCTTCAGCCTTCGCGACATCGCCGGTCTTTCGGGCGAGCGGTTGACCGCAGCAGCGCCGCCGCATGACGGGCAAGCGGTCGGTTTTGAGCTGGTGTCATCGGTCGATGACGCATCCGGCCGGACTTTATCGCTGCGCCTCGCCGCCAACGGCGCTGACGAAATAATCCTCATCGCGCCGGAAGAAGCCGGGCTGGTCGACGTCGCGGCGGGCGGGGAAAAATCGGCGCTCGCTGGCAAGGGCGAAAAAATCATTCGCTGCCTGGGGCGCGGCTGCGCTGACTTCTCGCTTGTCGCCACCCTTGGCAGGGCGCCGGCGGAATGGACGATCATCGGCGTCAGACACGGGCTCGCAGCGGACGGCCTCGCGATGAAATCCGCGCGCCCCGATTGGGCGGTCCCTGCCCATGCTGGCGACGTCCGGATGATCTTGTCGCGTCAAATGATTTGAGCCGGCGCGATCTGCTGATAAGGGATGGCTATCGAGCCCGGCTGTTATAGGGTCGGCGAACGCATCATCAGGAACTGTCATGAAAAAAGCTATCGGCCTGTCGCTCGCGCTCCTCGTTTCGCCCTCATTTGCTGAAGCGGCGATTTCTCCCGAATATCAGGCGCGCATCGACAAGATTCTCGCCGAGACGCCGCTGATCGACGGCCACAACGACATCGCTGAACAGATTAAAGAACAATACGCTGGCGAGCCCTCAAACATCGATCTCACCAAGGATACGCGCAAGCTGCCGCATCCTTTGCACACCGACATTCCGCGCCTGCGCGACGGCCGGGTCGGCGGGCAGTTCTGGTCGGTCTATGTTCCAGCGGACCTTCAAGGCGCCGTTTCCGGCGAGGCCGTTCGCGTTCAGATCGATATCGTTCGCCAGATCGTCGCCGAATATCCCAAGGTGTTTGAACTCGCGCAAAGCGCCGACGACATCGAGCGCATTCACAAAGCGGGGCGCATCGCCTCGATGTTCGGCATGGAGGGCGGCGAGGCGATCAACAGCAAGCTCGCAGTGCTCCGTGAATTCCGTAACGAAGGCGTGATGTACATGACGCTCTGTCACTGGAAGACGACGCCCTGGATCGACAGCGCGACAGACGCGCCGCAGCATGGCGGGCTCAGCCCCTTCGGCGAGCAAGTCGTTGCGGAAATGAACCGCATCGGCATGCTGGTCGATCTCTCTCACACCAGCGCCGAGGCGATGAGAGATGTTCTCAGCGTTGCAAAAGCGCCGGTGATCTTTTCCCATTCCTCGGCGATGGCGATTGACGCGCATCCGCGCAATGTTCCAGACGATGTTTTAAAGCTCGTCCACAAGAACGGCGGCGTCGTGATGGCGAATTTCGCGCCCGCGTTCATTTCAGAAGACTTGCGGCAATGGAGCGCCAAAAAGGACGCCGAAGAAGCGCGCCAGAAAGCGCTGTTCCTCGGCGATCCGGACGCCGCCAAAGCGGGCCTCGAAGCGTGGGTCGCGGCAAACCCCGCGCCGGAGGCGACGCTGTCGCAAGTCGCCGATCATATCGAGCACATCCGCGACGTCGCGGGCATCGACAATGTCGGCATCGGGTCAGACTTCGACGGCATTCCGAACGGACCTGTCGGGCTCGAAGGCGTCGAGACCTATCCCGCTTTGCTCGCCGAGCTGATGGCGCGGGGGTGGAGCGACAAGGACATCGCCAAACTCGCCGGCGGCAACCTCCTGCGCGTTTTGCGCAAAGCTGAAAAAGTCGCCGGGCGCTAAAGGCGCCGGGCGCGAAAGTGGAAACCGGTTTCGCGCGCAAAGGCGCGCCAACTCTAAAAGCGCCGGCGCGGGCGACACCTAGATGAACTTCACCGAGATCATCGCCGGCTTTTCTTTCGACGGCGCGCTAAAGGGGCGCGTCGCCGAAAACTGGCTGCAGGGGCGAACGATTTACGGCGGCATGACGGCGGCGCTCTGTCTTGAAGGCGCGCTGCGGACTTTCCCCGATCTTCCGCCGCTGCGATCGGCGCAAATTTCTTTTGTCGGGCCCGCCGAAGGCGAAGTTGCGGTGT
>JBBTJH010000039.1:0-3923 GCA_038059555.1 Pseudomonadota bacterium
TTTTCAACGGACCCATCGGCGCGCCCGGGTTGGTCGCCACCATGAACTCGACGCTGTCGATACCGGTCGGGCCTGCTTTTTCCTCCCGGGTTTCAATTGACGTCGCAAAGACCGCCTTGCCGAGACGCAAAGGCTCAAGCTCGCGCGCGACGGCGTCATCGAGTTTCTTAGCGTTCCGGCGGCGCTTTTCTGACAACGATCTGGCGCCGGAAAAATATTGGGCGCGCGCAGCGGCGGCGGTTTTTTCAAGCGCGCCGAATTCCGCCGCGCTTTGATCGAGCGAGGCGAGAGCCTCTGCCGCCTTATGGAAAAATTCGGGCAGTTTATCCGGCGTCACGCCGTGCTTTCTTGACGCGGCGCGAAGGGCGAACAGCCTCTCCTCCGCCGCCTCAAGCTCGCGCGGATCGAGGCCCAGTTTTTCAACGGCGTCCTCGACGGCGCTGCGCGCTTCCAGCAATTCGGAGAGCGCGCGGTCGATCCGGTCAATCGCTTCGCTAAGCGGATTGGGCTCGCGCTCGAACTGTCCCGAGGCGCGTGTCAGGCGATGGACGGCAGAGGAGAGTTTTCCTTCAAGGCCGTCTTCCGACATCGCAGAAGCCGCCGCCGCGAGATCGTCCGTCACTTTTTGCGCCGCCATCATCTCCGCACGGCGCGAGGCAAGCGAGGCTTCTTCATGCTCTTGCGGATCAAGATCGGATAGCTCCGATACGACGTGGCGCAAATAATCCGCCTCGCGCAGGGCCTGGTCGCGCACGCGCCGGCGTTCTTCCAGCGCGTCTTCCGCCGACCGCCAGTCGCCCCACGCGCGCTCGACGGCCGCCGCGTCTTTCGTCAGCCCGCCGAAATCATCCAGCAAAATTTTATGCGTCGCCGCGCTCAAAAAACTGACGCCGTCATGCTGGCCGTGAATTTCGATCAGCAACTCGCCGACGGTTTTCAAAAGCCCGATCGACACCGGTTGATCGTTGATGAACGCCCGGCTTTTGCCGTCGGCGCCTTGAAGTCGGCGCAAGATGATTTGATCGTCGTCGGCGGCGACGCCGTTTTCTTCAAGCGATTTCCAGACCGGATGACCGGCGCCCGGCTCGAACGCGGCGGCGACGACGCCTTTATCGGCGCCGCGCCGAACGGCGCCGCGGCCCGTGCGTGCGCCGGCTGCAAGGCCGAGCGCTTCCAGCAGAATGGACTTCCCGGCGCCCGTTTCGCCAGTCAACGCCGTCAGACCTTCGCCGAGAGGAAGCGAAAGCTGATCGATCAGAACAAAGTCCTGGATGTGGAGCGCGGTCAGCATGTTTGTCCGCGCCTTTGCTTCAGATCAAATGCGCCCATCCGGGGTCTCAACTGGGCTATCGACTGAATCACCGAATGGATCGCCATTAGGCGGCGCAATCGCGCCGGCGCCGGAGTCTTTCAACAATTTCTGCTCGTTTTTCTTTTGGCTTTTCTCAAGTTCTTCAACTTTTTTCGCCGACCGCTTCGGCTTTGAACCAGGCTCCAGAAGCCCGTTCTTGCGCATAAGATCGTAGGCGTCCTCGTACCAAACGGAGCCTGGATAATTGGCGCCGAGCACGGCGGCTGCGGCGCGCGCTTCATCAACAACGCCAATCTGCAAATAAGTCTCGACCAGACGGTAAAGCGCTTCTTCGGTGTGGCTGGTCGTCTGGTAATTATTGATAACGGTTTTGAACCTGTTGATCGCCGCGATATTCAGGCCGTATTTCTGGTAATATCGCCCGATATACATTTCCTTGCCGGCGAGGTGATCGAAGGTAAGATCCAGCTTCAATCGCGCATCGCGCGCATATTCCGTTTCCGGAAAACGCTTCACGACATCGTTTAGCGCCTGCACGGCGTTATTGGTGAAATCCTGATCGCGACCGACATCGCGAACGCGCTCGTAGAAACACATCGCCTTCAGATAGTAAGCGTAAGGAGCATCCTTGTTGCCGGGATGCAGCGAGATGAACTGATCGAGGGTGGTGACCGCTTCTTCGTAATCGTTCTGCTGATATTGCGCGAAGGCTTTCATCAAGATCGCGCGGCGCGCCCAGGCGGAATATGGGTGCTGGCGTTCGACCTCGCCGAAAAGTTCAGCCGCATCGTCATAGCGTTTGCGCTCCATCGCTCGCGACGCCTGCTGGTAGAGAATTTCCACCGGCCGCTCGACATAGGCGAACTTCTCTTTTTTCTTCGAGGCGGAGCCGCAAGCTCCAAGCGCGACGGCGGCGCAGAGGGTCAGGAGAACAACGCGAAAACGGAACATCATGGGAAAAGGGAGATCCTTGGTTTCGACGACCGGAAAAGGGCGCTCAACCTAATCGGCGATTGGGCGCGGGGAAAGTCTTTCGGCGATACCTCTATGTGTTTTCGCGGCTATGGGGAACCGCCCGTTAGAGCTGCCGGCGCCATCCCTTAGCCAAATCGGCCAATCCACTGGATTATGGGGTTATTTTCAGCTTTCCTCAGCTTCAGGCGCGGATGGTTTTTTCTTCGAGAATTGTCCGGTCGATCGACCGCGTCTCGGCGGCGAGCTGGCGCAGGAAACGGATGTTGAGATCATGTCCCTGCTTCATCGCCTCGATGCGGCCAATGATCGGCGCCCCGGCGAGGGCGAGATCGCCGACCATATCGAGCGCCTTGTGGAGGACGAACTCGTCTGGATCGCGAAGCCCCTCGGCATTCAGTATCCGGTCGCCATCGACGACGATGGCGTTGTCGAGCGAGCCGCCGCGCCCCAGGCCCGCCGCCCGCATCGCGTCGATATCGGCGAGGCGGCAAAACGTGCGGGCGTGGGCGAGGCGTTTCAATAACTCCGGTTTCTCCAGATCAACGCTGATGGTCCCGCCGCCGATCGCGGCGTCTACAAATGCGATGCTGACGTCGAGCCGGCGCCCGTCGCCTGGCGTCGCGCGGATAAAGCGTTCCCCGTCCCGGACTTCAATCGGCGAGATCACCCTCAGCGCGCGTCGCGCGTTCGGCAAATATCTCCGCCCTGCTCGATCGATCGCATCGAGGAAGGGGCCTGCGCTTCCGTCCATCACCGGAATTTCCGGGCCTTCGATTTCTATGGCGACGTTATCGATCGACGAAATCGAAAGTGCGGCAAGCAAATGTTCGACGGTTCTGACGGTGCTGCCGTCTGCGCCGCGCAGGCAAGTTCCAAGGCGCGTCTCGCTGACCGCTGCAACGTCTGCAACGATCGGCGCGTCTTGCCGCGTTCCGTTTTCATCTACGACATGAAAAACGATACCTGCGTCGGCCTTCGACGGGCAAAGCGTCACGCGGCAGGGAACGCCGGAATGCAGTCCGACGCCCGAGAGAAAGACCCGGCTTTCAAGCGTGGATTGATAGGCGACGCGCATACTCATCCTAGCAGCGGCACAACGGCTGGCGACCATGCGTCGAAGGCCTGCACCCGACAAATAACGCATTGTTGCGCCTTATTGCGCGGCGTTTGGGCCCAACAAAAACGCCGCCCTTTCGGGCGGCGTTTTCGCAAATTCACTCGAAGTTGAGCCTTAGCTCACTTTTTTCTTGCGAAGGAATGACGGGATTTCAAGCTCGCCGTCTTCTTCATCGTCGAAGAGATCGCCATGCGTCGCGCGTGTCGGCTTTACGGGCTGTTCTTCGACGCGGACCGCAGCCGGTTCTTCAGCCTTCGGCGTCAGCGATTTCAATAAATCGAGCGCGCCGATCGAGGCCCGCTGGATTTCTTCGGCCGCTTCTCGGAACGGATTTTTCGTCGGAGCGCGCGGCGCTTGAGCTGCCGGTTGCAGCGCCGGGATAGGCGTTGCCGCCGGCATTCTCGGCGCTGTTGACGCGTCAACAGTTCCTTCCGTCAGCATGCGGCGGATACGCTCGTGAACCTCGCCGACCGGGTTTGTCGCTTGAGCGGCGAGCGGATGGCCGGCGGTCCGCGGCGC
>JBBTJH010000040.1:0-6584 GCA_038059555.1 Pseudomonadota bacterium
CCAAACGCGCAGCCGAGTGCGCCGGCGCCCATTTCTCCCCCAGGGCGCCGGCGCTTTTTTCGAGTATGCAGCCCTTGCGCCCGCAGCCGGGCGGCGCAATTCTCCGCCCATGCCGTTTGCCTCGTCCCGCCTTCCCGCCGTCGCCGCGCCCTTTGTCGCGGCACTCCTTACAGGTTGCGCCGGCGGAATGACGACGGCCGATTGCGCCAGCGCCGACTGGACCGCGATCGGACTGGAGGATGGGCGCACCGGCGCCAGGCCAAAGCTGTTCGATCAGCGGCGCGAGGCCTGCGAAGACGCCGGCGCCAGCGTCGATCTCGTGGCCTATACGGCGGCGCGCGATGAGGGGCTCAAAATCTATTGCACCCAGCAAGGCGGGTTCAACGCCGGCGCGGACGGGGCCGAGTATTCCGGGCTCTGCCTCGGCGAGGATGAAATGCAGTTCCTCGAAAGTTTCGCGCTCGGGCAAAAACTTCACAAGCTGACCGGCGCGAAGGAGACGGCGGTGCAGGCGTATGAAGCCGCGATCGCCGATCTCGATCAGCATAATTATCTGCTGCGGGTCTCTGAAAAGCGGTATTTAAAACCCTCGATGAGCAACGACGAGCGCGAGCGCGAGCGGCAAGACGCCGAATTCCGGCGGCGCGAAATCGCCCGCATTGAAAACCGGCTGCCGCAAATGCTCGATGATATCGAAAATTCCCGCAGCGCGCTTGAAGCCTATCGAATAGAGCTCTTGTCGATGGGTCTTGAAATCTGAATCAGCCGAGCGCGCGCTTTGCCGCTACGCAGTCCTCGGCGATTTGCGCTTTCAAGGCGTCAAGGCCGCTGAACTTCATCTCGTCCCTGATGAACCGGATGAACTCGACGCCGACGCTCTTGCCGTAGATATCCCGCGAAAACGCGAAAAGATGCGTCTCCAGCAGCGGCGCCGGCGCGCCGACAGTTGGGCGGCGGCCGAAATTCGCGACGCCGTCGAACCATTCTCCCTCAACTTGCGCGCGCACGGCGTAAACGCCGCGCCGGGGCTCGATCAGCTCGCCGAGCGTCATATTCGCGGTCGCAAAGCCAAGCGTCCGCCCCACCTTGTTGCCGGGCTCAATGACGCCCTCGACGCGCCAGAAGCGGCCGAGCATGTCAGCCGCGCGATCGACAGCGCCCGAGAGGATCGCCTCGCGGATGGCCGTCGATCCGATCTTGTCGGAATGGCCTTTCTCGGCAAGCGGCTCCATCACATGGGCGGATATTCCGTGTACAGTGCAAAGCCTCGAGAGGCCCTCCGCGTCGCCAGCGCGACCGGCGCCGAACCTGAAATCGCCGCCGACGGCGACGCCCGCTAGCTTCAAGTCGCGCTTTAAAACATCGCGGACGAATTCTTCCGGCGAGAGAGCTGCTAGCCGGCCATCGAACACCAGAGGCAAGACAGCGTGGGCGCCGGCCTTTGCTAGCAGCGCGTTGCGCGCCTCTGACGTCGTGATCAGAAAGGGCGGATCGGCCGGGCGGAAATAGCGGCGCGGGTGGGGATCGAAAACGACCGCGCCGGCTCTCGCCCCGCTTTCGCCGGCGATCGCCGCGATGCGTTCGATCAGCGCGACATGCCCGCGATGAACGCCGTCGAAATTGCCGATCGCCGCAATCAGATTGGAAGCGTTCACCAAAATAGCCCTCCGGCCGCGTAATCGGCGGCAACGCCCGCGCGCTGAAGGGCAAGGGTGATCCCTGCCGCGTCCGCCGCGCCCTCATGCACGCCGCCCTCGCCGGCGATGAAAAGGGAGGGAAAGCCGTTTTGCCCGGCGCCGGCGATATCGGTTTTAACGCCGTCGCCGATCGCGAGAATGCGCCGCCGGTCGAGGGCGCGCCCTTTGATACCGGCAAGACGCCTGCAAGCGAGATCATAGATCGGCGCGTAGGGTTTGCCGCCATAGACGACCTTGCCGCCGAGTTTTTCATACGCCTCTGCGAGCCCGCCGGCGCAGTAGATGAGGCGGTCCCCCCAACGAACGACAATGTCGGGATTGGCGCAGACCATCGACAATCCCCGCGCGGCCGCGCGCTGAAGAAAGTCCGCATAATCGGCCGGCGTTTCGCGCGAGTCGTCCTCAAGCCCGGTGCAGACGATGAACCCTGCGCGCTCGATCGGCGCAAAGTCGACATTGAGCCCTTCGTAAAGCGACTGATCCTTATCCGGCCCAAGTCTGTAAAGCGGGCGCGGCAGCAAGCTCTCGATCGCGGCGCGGGTCGCATCGCCCGAGGTGACCACCGCGTCATAAGCGCCACGCGAAAGCCCGATGCGATCGAGCTGAGCCGGGATGATCGATGACGGACGCGGCGCGTTGGTGAGAATGACGACCGGCCCTCGTTCCTTGCGGAAGGAGGAGAGCGCCTCATCGACGCCGTCGAAGAGCGTGACGCCGTTATGAATGACGCCCCACGCATCGCAGAGGAGAGCGTCATAATCGTCGGCGATCTCCGACAGGCGATGGATGAACCGAGGCGGCATCAAAGAGCCGTAATTCCGCCGCGCCGCGCCGGTCAAGCGTCAGGGGCGCGGTTTTATCAGGCGGCGACCGCTTTGTCGGCGCCGGGGCTCTCCGCGCCGAGATAAAAGTCCGCCCGGCGGGCGGCGCCGAAGAGGTTGCCCTGGCCGTAGTCGATGCCAAGGCTCAAGATCTCCGGCATGTGATTTTCAAACTCGATTTTTTCCGCGATGAGATCGACGCCCGCCTCAGCAAGGCGCTTTCTAAACGCGCGAAGGCGCGCGACCGACGCCTCATCGCCGCGGCTCGCCGCCAGAAGAAGGCTCGCCGGCGCCTTGGCGAAGCAGAAATTCCGGGCGCGCAGATCCTCCCAGTCGAGATCGATCGAGTGGACGTGGTCAATTGAAAACTCGAACCCCTTGGCCGCTATGGCGTTGAGGTTTTCAGTGACCCGCGGGTGCATCGTTTGAATTGCGGGATAAGTGAATTCAAAGATGAGATTTGTCGCGAGATCGCCGTTCAGCTCGAGATAATCCGTCAGCTGATTGAAGAAATCCGTGTCGTAGACCGTCGCCGGCGAGAGATTGCAGAAAACCGCAAGCCTTGGCGCGCGCTTTTTTTCATCGCGCAGCGCCTGAATGCAGCGCATCAAGATCATGTTGTCGATGACGCCGATTTTGTTCGCGCGCTCGGCCGCCTCAAGATAATCCGCCGGCTTCAACACTTTGCCGTCGGCGTCGCGAAGGCGCGAGAACGCTTCGTAAAAGCGCGGCTTTCTTTGCGGAAGAGAGACGATCGGCTGAAGATAGAAATCGACGCGTCCGTTTTCGACCGCCTCGCGCACGCGATTGAGCGTTGCGACGTCATTGTCGCTGAGGCTGTTATCGGCCGCGACCTTCAAGGCGCCGATCACCTCGCCGCCCGCATCGGGCAAGGTCCTCTTTGCCAGGCCGCGCAAGATGTCGAGTTCGTTTTGAATGCGGCCGAGCGCAAATCCCATCCGGACATGCAAGATCAACACAGCCATCAACGACGCGCCGAGCGCATATTCGACGAAAGGCGGAAATCCCTGAAGGAGCGCTGCGAATAGAAGAACGACGCTGGTCGCACCGACGACGAAATGCAGCCCGAAACCATACCGGGATGTGCGCTGACGCGAATTCACGTGTTCCCTCTCACTGAGCCTCCGGCAAGCCTACAAGGAAGCCGTTAGAGAGGGCTTAACCGGAAGTTTAACGAGGCATGAACGAAACAAAAAAGCCGCCCGGCGCGTCGCCGGGCGGCTTGATGCCGGAGAGGGCGGTCGATCAGCTTTGGAATTCGCTTTCGACCGGATCGATCGTCACTTCGACGCGGCGGTTCATCGCCTGGCCCGCAGCCGTTGCGTTATCGCCCAAGGGGCGGGCCTCGCCGTAGCCGATCGCCTTGAGGCGGGACGCGTCGACGCCATGCGAGGCGAGATAGTTGGAAACTGACAGCGCACGGCGCTGCGAGAGATCCATATTGTAGCTGTCCGAGCCGCGGCTGTCGGCGTAGCCGGCGACGGTGATGGTCGTTTTGTCGAACTCGTCGAGCACTTCCGCGACGGCGTTCAAGGTCTGGTAGAAACCGGCGTTGACGTCCGCTTGCGCGGTGTCGAATGTGATGTCGGACGGCATGATGAGGCGGATATTGTCGCCTTCGCGCTGCACCTGGACGCCGGCGTTGACGAGCCGCTCGCGCAGTTTCGCCTGTTGCTGGTCCTGATAGACGCCGATGCCGCCGCCGATGACGGCACCAGCCGCCGCGCCGATAATAGCGCCCTTGCCGGCGCTGCCGGTCGCCGCGCCAATGATCGCGCCCGCCGCCGCGCCTGCGGCCGCGCCGCCAGCCCCGGAGGTGACGACCCGCCCGGCGCGCTTTTCACCGGTATAGGGATTGGTGGTGCAGCCGACGGCGAAAATCGCCAGGGCCCCCAAGATGACTGCTTTCCGCATGTAAGCTCTTCCTTCTAAATGACGGTTCGACCGCAGCCGGTCATAGACCCGGCCGCCTGTTCCGCCGGTTAACCTCAACCGTAAATATCGCCGTATCACTGGTCGCGGCGCATTAATAACGGGTAATTGCGCCGAAAATTCCCCTCAGGGTTGGCGAAATTGCGGCGGGCGCTCAAATCTTTGAAAGCGCGGCGCCGGGATTTCGCCAAGGGGCGGCGCCCCCTTCCCCTTGACGCTCCGGCGTCCCCTCCCTAGATCGTTGTTAGCACTTGCTAGGCGTGAGTGCCAAAGATGGGGCGCGCCCCCGTTTTTCAGTTAACTCATTGATTTTAAATACAGATCGCAACTAGGGAGATACCCATGGGCTTCAGGCCGCTCCACGACCGCGTTCTCGTCCGCCGCATCGAAGAGGACGCGAAAGTCGGTTCCATCATCATTCCAGACACCGCCAAGGAAAAACCCCAGCGCGGCGAAGTCATGTCGGTCGGGCCGGGCGCCAGAGGCGATGACGGCAAAGTCGTCGCGCTCGACGTCAAGAAGGGCGACAAAATTCTGTTCGGCAAATGGTCGGGCAGCGAAGTCAAAATCGACGGCGAGGATCTCCTCATCATGAAGGAGTCTGACATTCTCGGCGTCATTTCGTAACCCGCACCCAATTCCAGGAGAATAATTCAATGGCTGCTAAAGAAGTCAAATTCGACGTTGAAGCGCGCGAGAAAATGCTGCGCGGCGTCGACATCCTCGCCAATGCGGTGAAGGTGACCCTCGGCCCGAAAGGCCGCAACGTCATTATCGACAAATCGTTCGGCGCCCCGCGCACGACGAAAGACGGCGTCACCGTCGCCAAAGAAATCGAGCTTGAAGACAAGTTCGAGAACATGGGCGCGCAAATGGTGCGTGAAGTCGCGTCGAAGACCAACGACGAAGCCGGCGACGGCACGACGACCGCAACCGTTCTCGCCCAAGCGATCGTGAAGGAAGGCGCCAAAGCTGTCGCCGCCGGCATGAACCCGATGGATCTGAAGCGCGGCGTCGATCTCGCCGTGAAGAAAGTCATCGACGAAATCAAAAAAAGCTCGATCAAGATCTCGAAGTCCGATGAAATCGCCCAGGTCGTGACGATTTCCTCGAACGGCGAGCGCGAGATCGGCGACATGATCGCGAAAGCGATGGAAAAAGTCGGCAATGAAGGCGTCATCACGGTTGAAGAAGCCAAGACCGCCGACACCGAGCTGGACGTTGTCGAAGGCATGCAGTTCGACCGCGGCTATCTATCGCCCTACTTCATCACCAACGCCGACAAAATGACGGTCGAGCTTGAAGATCCCTATATTCTTCTCCACGAAAAGAAGCTGTCGGGTCTGCAAGTGATGCTGCCGCTCCTCGAGGCGATCGTGCAGTCGGGCAAACCGCTGCTGATCATTTCGGAAGATGTCGAAGGCGAAGCTCTCGCAACCCTCGTCGTCAACAAGCTGCGCGGCGGCCTTAAAGTGGCGGCGGTGAAAGCTCCGGGCTTTGGCGATCGCCGCAAGGCGATGCTGGAAGACATCGCGGTCTTGACCGGCGGCCAGGTCATTTCCGAAGACATCGGCATCAAGCTTGAGAGCGTCACGCTCGACATGCTCGGCAAGGCGAAGAAAGTCTCGATCAACAAAGACGACACGACGATCGTCGACGGCGCCGGCGCGAAGAAAGACATCGAAGCGCGCACCAGCCAGATCCGGAAACAGATCGACGACACGACGTCCGACTATGACCGTGAAAAGCTGCAAGAACGCCTCGCGAAGCTCGCGGGCGGCGTTGCGGTGATCAAGGTCGGCGGCGCGACCGAGATCGAAGTGAAAGAGCGCAAGGACCGCGTTGATGACGCGCTGAACGCGACGCGTGCAGCCGTTGAAGAAGGCATCGTCGCCGGCGGCGGCGTCGCGCTTCTTTACGCAACACGCGTTCTCGCCGGTCTTAAAGGCGAAAACTCCGACCAGGATGCGGGCATCAGCATCATCCGCAAAGCGCTTGAAGCGCCGATCCGGCAGATCGTCCGCAATGCGGGCGGCGAAGGCTCGATCGTCGTCGGCAAGCTACTGGAACAAAAAGAAACGAAGTTCGGCTTTAACGCGCAGACCGACGAATA
>JBBTJH010000041.1:0-11327 GCA_038059555.1 Pseudomonadota bacterium
CGACTGGGAAGTCTGGCGCAAGAAGGCCGCCGACGACTGGGCGCAAATCGGCGCGCTCCCCGGTCCGTGGGGGTATTCAGAACCGCAGGATCAGGCGGGAATCAAAGAGCGCGACCGTGTTCGCGCGCTGAACGGCGGGAAGTGGCTCGCCAATCATTGCAGCATTCTTTTGCGTCTTGCTTTGCCGCCCGACGCGATGGCGATGATTGAAGAGGCGGCAACGAAATCGCCGACTGTTGTTACCGATCAATTCATTGTCGAAGACGGCTCGCAAGCCGTAATTGAGGCATCTAGCCAAGTCACGGAACGTGCGCGCCGAGAGCCAATTTACGGCGGATACACCGTCGACGCAGCCTTCCAGGAGGTTGAGGGGACTCAATTGAGCCCCCCAGCCGTTGGCTCAGTTCCAAGGGATAGGAGCACCCATCATCACGGTTTTCGCGAAACCTATCCTCGCGTCTCTTATGATGAGCCTCCATACAACTATGAGCGACCGGACAAGAAGGGATCGGTAAGTCAGGTTTTGATTGGCGCGGAATGGCGTGGATTTTCTGGTTGTGGCAATCTTTCCGGGCTTCGCAGTCCGTCCTCTATCCAAGAGTCAAATCAAAGTTGGCGACTTGCCGTCGACCAAACAGCCGCGCCGTATAGTGTCTGGGCGCTCTATCGAAATAATCAGCTCCTGTTCGGCAATACACTCGAATTGACGCATGCGAGAGTTAATCCGCGCTTGTTTGAGCGAACTGGATATCGGTGGATTCTCACCGGCGTCCCCTAAAGATTCTAAACGACCTGTTCGTTGGCTTGAAAGGATGATTGCATTATGATCGAGAATTGGGCCTACGCGGCGCTCGCAGAGCATATCTATCGTCGCAATCAGTCTACGGATCAGGCCATACTTGAGATCGACTTGCAAAATAAGGGCGGCCTAATAAACGCCCCTGGCGTCCTTTTCGATTTTGGGCCTCAAAACGCAAATCTAATTCCTGAGCTCACCGCCCGCGGCTTTTTCATCAGCGAAGACCGCTACATCTACAATCCGGCGACGGGGTTTGAAGCGACCATCGCGCAAGGGGCCGCCGGCGAATTCGTCATCGTCTTCCGCGGAACCGACTTGATACTGCCATTGTTCAATGATGACGGTGACGATCTCAAAAATGACTTCATGCTTGGAAGGGCGACCGATCTCAAATTCAACGTCGATGACTCGCAATGGGTCGACGTCAAGAATTTGATGGCGTTCGCCCTCACGACGCTGGCGCCGGGGCGGAGCGACCTTGTCTCCGTCACCGGCCAATCGCTCGGCGGCATGAGGGGGAAGAAGTTCGTGCATCATACTGATGGCGAGTTGCCCTAACCGAGATCGTTAGGTCCGCGAGAGCGCTGCCGAGCAAGAGAGCTGCGTCACTTCCGGCGTATCAGACGGGCTTAGTCTCCCGGCGCCGGGCGCCCCCTTGCATTAGATATAAGGATATCCTTATATGCCCACCCAGAAAGAGGATGCCCATGCCCGCCAAGGACCCATTTCCCGGCCGCCCGGCGCGGATTGATGCTCTTAAGGCGGCGCTTGCCGAGCGGATTGTCGTGCTCGACGGCGCGGCGGGGACGTTTATTCAGTCCTACGCCCTCGACGAGGCGGGCTATCGCGGCGAGCGATTCGCGAACTGGGCGTCCGATGTTCGCGGCAACAATGATCTGTTGATCCTGTCGCGCCCGGAGATCGTTTCCGAGATGCACCGCGCCTATCTCTCGGCCGGCGCCGAGATGATCGAGACCAACACTTTCTCCTCCACCACGATCGCGCAGTCCGATTACGGCATGGAGGCGCTCGCCTTCGAGATGAATGTCGAAGGCGCGCGCCTTGCGCGGCAAGCGGCTGACGATGCGGCGTCGCCGAACCGTCCGCGTTTTGTCGCCGGCGCCATCGGGCCGACCAACCGCACCTGCTCGATTTCGCCGGACGTCAACGACCCCGGCGCGCGCAATGTCGATTTCGATGCGCTTGTCGCCTCCTATGGCGAAGCGGCGCGGGGGCTCATCAAAGGCGGCGCCGATACCATCCTCATCGAGACGATCTTCGACACGCTGAACGCCAAGGCGGCGATCTTCGCGGTGCAGGAAGCCTTCGACGATCTCGGCTTTGAAATTCCGGTCATGCTGTCGGTGACGATCACCGACCAGTCGGGGCGCACATTGTCCGGCCAGACGGCTGAGGCCTTCTGGCATTCTGTGCGTCACGCCAAGCCCTTGTCGGTCGGCATCAACTGCGCGCTCGGGCCCGATCTGATGCGCCCATTTGTTGTTGAACTCTCGCGCGTCGCCGATTGCGCGTTGTCGGCCTATCCCAATGCCGGGCTCCCCAACGCTTTTGGCGGCTATGACGAAACGCCCTCGTCGATGGCGAAACACCTCTCGGAATGGGCGAAATCCGGGCTACTGAACATCGTCGGCGGCTGCTGCGGCACGACGCCCGATCACATCAACGCCTTCGCGAGGGCGGTGAAAGGCGTCGCGCCCCGGGTGATACAAGCGGCCCCCGCCGGCATGCGCCTTTCAGGGCTGGAGCCGTTTTTTCTGGCGCGCGAAGCGTCGTGACAACCGGCCTCTTCTGCGTTAGCCCGATCAGGCTCGCGCTTGCAGGAGAGTTGATTGTCTGAAGCTGCTGATATCGCCCCCCAGATCGCCCCCCAGATCGCATGGCTCGCCCGCCTTGTCGCGCATGACACCACCTCGTCAAAGTCGAACCTCAATCTCATTGACGACATCGAACCCTATCTGAAGGAGCACGGCGCCGAGACGCATCGCGTCTGGAACGCCGACCGCACCAAGGCCAATCTCTACGCGATCGTGGGGCCGAAGGTTGAAGGCGGCGTCATTTTGTCCGGTCACACCGATGTCGTGCCGGTCGAAGGGCAGGATTGGGCGACCGATCCCTTTACGCTGACCGCGAAAGGCGGAAAGCTCTACGGGCGCGGCACGTGCGACATGAAATCCTTTTCGGCGATCGCGCTCTCTCTGCTGCCTGAAATGGCGAAAGCGGGATTGAAGCGTCCGGTCATTTTCGCGCTCTCTTATGACGAGGAAATCGGGCTCCTCGGCGCGCCGCACATGATCGCGGAAATCAAGGACAAATTGCCGGCGCCGTCGGCGGTTATCGTCGGCGAGCCGACCTTGATGAAGGTGATCGACGGCCACAAAGGCATCGCATCGTTTAAAACGGCGGTCACCGGCTTTACGACGCATTCAAGCCAGACAGATCGCGGCGTCTCAGCGGTTGAAGCCGCCGCAAAACTGATCGCGAAACTCTCCGACATGCGCGAGCGCCGGGCCGCAACAGCGGACAAGGATTGCCCGTTCACGCCGCCTTATTCGACGATGACCGTCAATGTCGTGAGGGGCGGGACGCAGCTCAACATCATGGCGGGGCACTGCGAATTCAACTGGGATTGCCGCGTCATTCCGGGCGACAGCGCGGCCGGCGTCCTTGCTGAGTTTAACGATTACGCGCGCGAAGTTGAAGCGCAGATGCGCCGGAAAGCTCCGGACTGCCGCATTGAAACGAGCCCGATGACGGATGCTCCGCCGCTCGCGCCGTCGCCCGACAACCCCGCCGCCGATCTCGCGAAGGCGATCACCGGGCTCAACTCGACCGACGTCGTTTCTTATTGCGCAGAGGCCGGCCAGTTTCAGGAAGCGGGCTTTTCAACTGTCATTTGCGGTCCCGGCTCGATTGACCAGGCGCACCAACCGAATGAATATGTGTCGATCGATCAGCTCGCTGAGGGTACCGTGTTCATTCGAAAGCTGATTTCACGCCTCGCCGTTTAACCCTCCTGGAGCCACCCCCATGACCCCCATTCAAGCGGCCGCCCTTTGGATCGGCCTCAACGCCATTTTTCTGATCTATGTGAGCTATCGCGTCGGCCAGGTCCGCATCAAGACAAAGACCAATCTCGGCGACGGCGGCAATGACGACATGGTGAAAGCGATCCGCACGCAGGGAAATTACATTGAATACGCGCCGGCCGCGCTGCTCGGGCTTTTCGTTCTCGCAAGCCTTGGCCTCGCTACGACATGGATCCACGCGCTCGGCGCCGTATTCCTCTTTGCACGGATTTCTCACCTGCTGGGCCTTGGCATGGGCGTCTGGCCCAAAGGCCGCTTCGTCGGCACGCTCGGCACCATGCTGACTTTGCTCGCGACGGGGCTGCTTCTGATATGGAAAGCCTTTTCGTAATCCTTTACGCGCGTTAAGGATGATTGCTAAAACCTTGCATCCGCAGGTGACAATTCTTTACGACGAATTTACCCTGACCTGAGACGCTTCGCCCTCAAGATCGAAGGACCAAAAGGGCGGGTTGAAGTGAAGCGTATCAGTCATTGCCGTGCGTGCGGGTCGGCCGCGCTTTCTCCTGCATTTTCTCTCGAAGGCGTCGGCGCTGAGCCTGCGCGAAAAGGCCTGCTTGGCCGCGGGAAATCCGAAAGCGTCGAGTTTGTTCTGTGCGATCCCTCGCAAGACGTTCACGCTTGCGGTTTGTTGCAAAACGCCTATGCGGCCGACGCGCCGAGAAAGCGCCTTGCTCCATCCGGCGCCTTTCGCACGGTTCGGTCAAGTCTTCGCTCGCTCGCGACCGAGGGGCTTGAGCTGATTTCCGGGCGCGACTGCGCCGCGCTCGATATAGGCTGTTCCGACGGCACGCTCCTCTCGTTTTATCCTCGCTGGGTCGATCGCTACGGCGTCGATCCTGCTGACGACGCCGATCAGATCGGCGATTGGGCGTGGTCGGCGAAAGCGGCGTTCCCCTCTGCCGATCTCGATCGCGCCTTTGCGGGCAAGAAATTCGACATCATCACGGCGTCGTCGGTGCTTGAAGAAATCAACGAGCCGCGCGCGTTTTTCGCCCGCGTCAAATCGCTGTTGACCGAAGACGGCGTCTTCGCGCTTGAAACGCTGTATTCGGCGATGATGTTGACGCGAACCGCCGCCGGCGCCTTCGCGAGCGGCGTTGCGGCTGTCTATTCGATCAGCGTTCTCGAGCGCATTTTGCGCGACTGCGAATTAAAGATTTTCCGCGGCGCGCTGACCGAAAAGGAAGGCGGCTCGATCCGCCTCTTCATCACGCACGCCGAGTCGTCGGATTATGATTTCGACCCGTGGTTTGAGCGTCTTGCTCAATTCTGGGACGAGGAAAACGCGCTGTCGCTGCGGACCCGCGCGCCCTATCAGGCGTTTGAACATCGCGCCGACGATGCGCGCCGCGCCTTTGGCGAATTGATGGCGGGGCTTTGCGCGAGAGACGAGAAGGCGCATCTTTTCGGCGCCGATGCCGGCGCCGCGATGACCTATGCGTGGGCGGGCCGGCATGGAAAAGCGATTGAGGCCGTTATCGGCGTCGGCGACATCGAAGCCGGCGCGCGCCTTGTGACCGGCGGACCGGCGATCATTTCAGAAAATGAATCGCGCGCGATCGAACCGGATTACATCATCGCACCCTCCGCCTTGAAGCGCGAAATCCTCGAGCGCTGGCGCGACCCGATTTTGCGCGGCGCCAAAGCGATCTTTGCAACGCCTTATCCGCATATCGTTCATGCCGGCAATTACGCCGCCGAATTCGGCAAGTCGTTGTCGGGCGCGGATGGCGCCGGAGGCGCTGACAATCTGAGAGCGATCTTGAGCGCGGCGGGCGGCCTACGCCTTGTCGCCGATTCAACCCGCAAAAGCGCTTAAAACCTTCCCGTTGAAATAAAGCGCCGCGTCGTTCCTTCAAGAACGACGGCGGTCAGCGCGTCGGACCAGACGGCGCCGGTGTCGACGTCGATGCGCCAGCCGGCGTCGAGCGGCTTTTTCACCGGATGATGGCCGTGGACGACGACCTTATCCGGCCGCGCTTCAGGGGCGGCGTTGTGAAACTCGCTGCGGATCCACAGGCAATCATCCTGCGTCTGATCGCCCAAAGGAACGCCCGGCTTGAACCCGGCGTGGACGAAGGCGTAATCGCCGCACAAGGTCCAGAGATCGAGCGCGCCCAGAAATTCGCGATGCGAAGAGGGAAGCGCGGCCGCAAGATCGCGCGCGACATCTTCCGGATGACGCTTCCAGATACCGGCGACGCCGTAACTTTCGAGCGTCTTGTCGCCGCCCCAGTGCAGCCATTCCTCGCCTCGTTCGGGCGCCTCAAGGAAGTCGAGCATCGCCTGTTCGTGATTGCCTTTAAGGAAGACTGGCTCCGGCCGCTCCGCTTTCAGGGTCAACAGCAAGTCAATGACAGCGCGCGATCCCGGTCCGCGATCGACATAATCGCCGAGCAGAATGAGGCGCGAATTTGCGCCTGCGCCATCCTTGTCGATGAGCGCAAGGAGGGCGGCCAAAAGACCGTCGCAGCCGTGAACGTCGCCTATGGCATAGACCCGCTCGCCATCAGGGATGGCGGCGACCGGACCCTTGCCCCCGAAAAGTTTACCGATCATCAGTTCAATCTAAGGTTCAACTCATATTATAATAGTGAAATTTGGCGAAATTAGGTAAATGACGCGTCTGTTTCTGAAAACCGCGTTGCCGCGTTCTCGCGCTGAAGGAGACGCATCGTGACTGTCCTCGTCACCGGCGGCGCCGGCTATATCGGCGCTCATATGTTGATCGCCCTCGCTGAGGCGGGGGAGGCGGCGGTTGCGCTCGACGATCTGTCGAACGGAGCGCGCTGGCTGGTCCCGGACCCGAAGCGGCTGATCGTAGCCGATGTCGGCGACCGCGAGCTCGTCATCCGCCTGATGCGCGATTACGGCGTTCGGGAAGTCATCCATTTCGCCGGCTCGATCCTCGTCCCTCAGTCGCTGCAAAAGCCGCTGCATTACTATTGGAACAATACGGCGAAGACGGTTGCGTTGCTGGAGGCGTCGGTCGCCTGCAATGTCGAGCGGTTCATTTTTTCATCGACCGCCGCCGTTTACGGCATGCCGGATCATTCGCCGGTGAATGAAAATTCCGGGGTCCATTCGATTTCGCCTTATGGCGCGTCGATGGCGATGAGCGAGCGCATCCTTGAAGACGCGGCGAAAGCGCATGGATTTTCTTATACGACGCTGCGATATTTCAATGTCGCGGGCGCCGACCCGAAGGGTCGGGCCGGCCAGATCGGAAAGCCGACGCACCTCATTCGCGTCGCGGCGCAGATCGCCGCCGGCGCGCGAAAAGAAAAACTGCAGATTTACGGCGCCGACTATGCGACGCCGGACGGCACCGCCATTCGCGATTACGTTCACGTCTCCGATCTCGCCGATGCGCACCTTGCGGCGCTGGCGCGACTTCGGCGCGGCGGCGCGTCGGAAACGCTGAATGTCGGCTATGGGCGCGGCTATTCCGTGTCGGAAGTGATCGACGCTTTTGAGCGCGTCACCGGCAAGCTCTTGCCGCATGAAATCGGCCCGCGGCGCCCCGGCGATCCGCCGCAGCTGATTGCCGACACGGCCGCTATTCGCACCGAACTCGACTGGCGCCCGCGCTATGACGAGATCGATTTCATCGTCAAAACGGCGATTGAGTGGGAACGCCAGCTCGCAAACCGGCCCCAAGAGCCTGTCGCATGACGTTCAAAACGTTCTGGCGCGGCGTGTTCGCGCTGCTGCTCTTGTTCGTCACATGGCAGACGTTAACGCCCGACCCCGACAATACGGAGCCGAGCATTGCGATTGCGCGCTTCATCGCGGAGTTGCTGTTTCACGATGAGCGCCTTGGCGACAAGGTCGCGCATTTCCTCGCTTATTCAGCGCTCGGCGGCTCGGCCGCGTTCGCGCATGTAGAGCTGGCGAACCGGCGCTGGCTGACGATAGCAGCGCTCGCCGCTTACGGCGTGCTGCTTGAATTCTTGCAAGGTGTTGGCGGCGTGCGCATGCCGGAATTCGCCGATGCGCTCGCCAATTCGAGCGGCGCTCTCGCCGCTTATCCCGCCGCTTTGTTCATCGAACGCGCGTTATCAAGGGTGAGGGCGGCATGAAGGTCGCAATCGTTATTCCTGCCCGCCTGCAGTCGACCCGGCTTTCCCGCAAGCTGCTTCTCGATCTTGGCGGCAAGAGCATTTTGCGCCGGACCTATGAGCAGGCGTCTAAAGCCCGGCGCGCGGACAGCGTCGCGATAGCGACGGACGCGGAGGAAATACTCGAAGCCGCGCGCGCTTTCGGCGCGCGGGCGATCCTGACGCGCACGGATCACCAGTCTGGAACCGAGCGGATCGCGGAAGCCGCGCGATCGATTGACGCCGACGCCTTTATCAACATTCAGGGCGATGAGCCCGAAATCGATCCTCGTCACATCGACGCGCTGATCGAGGCCCACCTTAAATCGAACCGCTTTGCGGCAACGCTCGCCTGTCCGTTTCCGGGCGATATCGATCCCTCCTACCCGGCGGCGGTCAAGGCGTCGCTCGGCGGCGTCATCGACCGCGATCTTGATATTTATGAAGCGAAAGATTTCTCCCGCACGCCGCCCGCAGAAGCGCCGTTATTTCTGCACGTCGGCGCCTACGCCTACAGCCGGGAAAGCCTGGAGCAGTTCGTCGCCGCGCCGCGCGGCAAGCGCGAACAAGCCGAGAGCCTTGAACAGCTGCGAATTCTGGAGATGGGCGAGACGATCGCCATACGGATCGTCGATCGCGCGGCGCGCGGCATTGACACCGAGCAGGATCTCACGAGCGCGCGGTCGCGCTTTGCCGCGAAAAAATGAGCGGCGCCTGGGAGGAGGGCCTCCCGGCGCCGCTACTTATTTGCGTGATCAGGTCTGGTCGTTCGCCTGCGTGAAATCGCATACCCGCGCTTAAGCAAACGAAACGAACGTGTAGACTGCCGGGAAGAGCGCTGCAAAAATCAACGCAGTCGCCGTGGTGATCGAAACGAATTTGGCCATTTTCTCTCTCCTTTTTTGTCGCCTCTATGTCTGAGGCTTTGGCGTCGCCGCCGATGATTGGGAGATGGGAATGCCCGGCCGAAATGGAATGATTAACGCCGCGATTTCGCCGCAATTGCGCGTCGTCTCGGCGCAAACCCCTCGGCGCCGCTCGACTCGGCTCGCCGGGGCCTCAACTCGTCGCAAATGTCGCATGCTCGAAGGCCGTCAGAGCGCCGGGTGCAGTATCGGCAACGGCTCGCGCGGCCCATCCTTCGAGACGCATTCCTTCGGAATGCTCCTCAGGATGAGGTTTTAAACCGATAAAAGAAGTAGTGTCCTCATCCTGAGGAGCGCGCTTCTTCGCGCGCGTCTCGAAGGATGCGGCGCGCGAATAACTCTCAATTGAACTTCCGGCGCTGGGTTCAATCCTTCAGCGCGCGGGACAATGGCGGCTTCATATCGACGCCAAGGCTGATCGGTCCGATCCAGTCTTCAATAAGTTTCAATTCGCTGTTGAACTGCGACCCGATCGCCTCGTTTTCAGCTTTGCGCTTTTGTGCGTCATATTGCTCGCCCGCAAACTTTGCGTGCGTTTGAAA
Organism: Pseudomonadota bacterium; assembly: GCA_038059555.1. Classification (GTDB taxonomy): domain Bacteria; phylum Pseudomonadota; class Alphaproteobacteria; order Caulobacterales; family Parvularculaceae; genus Amphiplicatus. The sequence goes on from JBBTJH010000041.1 coordinate 9,478, forward strand.
AACCGGGCCGCGCGCCGCGTTTTCAATTTGACCCTCGCTCAGCGGCAACGACAAATGACTGACAGCCGCTCGTAAAACGGCGCCCGGGCTCGCCGTCAGTCGCTCAAAATTGAGGGACGCGGCGTTAGGCGACGGTTTCAACAAGCGCTCAAATTCTTCGAGCTGATGGCGCCAGACCAGAGCGGCGACTTGCAGATCGGTGAAACTCATCGCTTGTCTCGGCTCAATCTGGGAAAGGCCGGTGCGGTCGAGCGCAAAAATATTATATTGATGACGTATGAACGCCCGCGCCGGCTCGCCCTTCTTCAGCAGCGAAATCAGGAAGTCGCGAAGATCGCCATAGAGGAATATCGCCTTCATGCCCTGGGCGTTGGTGTAGGCCGCGAGCGGGCTGACGGAATTCGTGGGCTTTATCAGCACGCGCTCGCCGTTCGCCCGCGGCCGCGCGAGAAGTGCGAGAATTGTTCCCGCGATCTCGTCGAAACGATTTCCGGTTTGAAGCGCCGGCGACACGCGCCGCGCGTTGACAAGGTCAAGCAGGATATTGGGCTCTTTCAGCGACAAAACGGCGCCGGGGACGTCGAGCGCGCGGGCAAGCAAGGTCGATCCGCAAAAAGCCGAATGATAGACGAAAGCAGGGGCGGGCGATTTTGGGACGTGGGGCGCGATGTCATCGACCCTGCAATCCGCCCAGGCGGTCACGGATTTGTTTTTTCGCTGGTCAAGGAACGCCTCAGCCGATAGAGCGTCTCTCGTCATCCGCGAGAAACGGATGACGCCCTTCGAGGCGTCGAGGGCGTCCGGAAACCAGGCCGGGTCGGTCGCTAGTGTCATTGCGTCGCGCATGGCGCTATTTATGGACGCTCGATCAGGAATGCGCTAGGTCGTCCGACGCTGAAATGGAGGCCCCATGGACAAGATTAAAAAGGACGCGCGAGCCGCTCTCGACGGCGTGTTGTTTGACGGCATGACGATCATGGCCGGGGGCTTTGGCCTCTGCGGCATTCCGGAAAACCTCATATTTGCGATCCGCGAGTCGGGCGTCAAAGGTCTCACTGTCATTTCGAACAACGCCGGCGTCGACGGCTTCGGGCTCGGCATGCTGTTGAACACGCGGCAGGTGAAAAAGATGATCTCGTCCTATGTCGGCGAGAACAAGGAATTCGAGCGGCAATATCTCTCGGGCGAGCTCGAGCTTGAATTCAATCCGCAAGGAACATTGGCTGAGCGCTGCCGCGCGGGCGGCGCGGGCATCCCCGCCTTTTACACCAAGACCGGCGTCGGCACGCTGATCGCCGACGGGAAAGAGCACAAAGTCTTCAACGGCGAGACCTATATCATGGAGACGGGGCTCGTCGCCGACCTCGCAATCGTCAAGGCGTGGAAGGGCGACGCAGAGGGAAACCTCGTCTATAGAATGACCGCGCGCAATTTTAACCCGATGATGGCGACGGCCGGCAAAATCACGGTCGCGGAGGTCGAGGAAATCGTCCCGACCGGCGCGCTCGATTCGGGCGGAATCCACACGCCGGGAATTTTCGTTCAGCGCCTCATCAAGGGCCAGCACGAGAAGCGCATCGAACAGCGCACCGTGCGCAAGCGGGAGACTGCATAATGGCGTGGGACAGGGACCAGATGGCGGCGCGCGCCGCGAAAGAACTGAAAGACGGGTTCTACGTCAATCTCGGCATCGGCATTCCGACGCTGGTTGCGAATTACATTCCTGAAGGCGTTGACGTGACGCTCCAATCGGAAAACGGGATGCTCGGCATGGGGCCGTTTCCCTATGACGATGAAGTCGATCCCGACCTCATCAACGCCGGCAAGCAGACGATCACCGAGCTTGACCG
>JBBTJH010000042.1:0-14990 GCA_038059555.1 Pseudomonadota bacterium
CGGGCCTCGCGATTGTGGCGCTGTCGGGCCTTGGTCTTTACGATGTTGAATGGGCGGGCGGCCTCATCTTTGGCGCGCTGATCGCGACGACGGTCATTTTGGGCGCGAGAAAGCTGCGGAAAAGGCTGGCGCCAGCGCGGCTTGGCGGCGCGTGTTAAGGGTTGATTAACCAATAAAAACAATATGTTAAACTATCGCAACAAGCGCAAAAGCCTCATTTCCGCCGCATTAAGGCATGATAGTCTCCATCAGCTTCATTGAGCCCCTTTGACGCCTCCTGCACCCTCATTGACGCTTCCTGCACCCTGAGCCGCCCGGTCCTCGCCCCGCACCCCAAGGACCGGGCGGTTTTCATTTGCGGACATGATTTCGCGATTTCTGCGGCGTTGTTGTTGCGCATCGAAGGCGCATCAAGATAGGCAAACAGGATGCTTTCTCCTCGCATCGCGCCGTCGATTTTATCCGCCGATTTCTCCCGCCTCGGCGAGGAGATCGCGGCGGTGACGGCCGCCGGCGCCGATTTCATCCATGTCGATGTGATGGACGGGCATTTCGTGCCGAATTTGACGCTCGGGCCGTTGATTATGAAAGCGATCCGCAAGTCCTCGGCGCTTCCTTTCGACGTTCATCTGATGATCACGCCGGTCGATCCCTTCATCGACGACTTCGTGAAGGCGGGCGCCGACATTTTGACCGTTCACCCGGAGGCAGGTCCCCATCTTCATCGCACCTTGCAGGCGATCAGGGCGGCCGGCGCCAAAGCGGGCGTCGCGCTCAATCCCGCGACACCGGTCTCGGCGATTGAACCAGTTCTCGGCGACGTCGATCTCATCCTCGTCATGAGCGTCAATCCGGGCTTTGGCGGGCAGGCGTTCATCACGTCGCAACTTAAAAAGATCGAAGCGATCCGTAAGCTGATCGATGCGTCGGGCAGCAATGTCATGCTGGAAGTCGATGGGGGCGTCAACGCGGAGACCGCGCCGCTCTGCGTCGCCGCCGGCGCTGACGTGCTGGTCGCGGGCTCAGCGGTTTTTCGCGGCGATCCGAAAGCATATGCGGCGAACATCGCCGTATTGAAAGGCGTGAAATAAGAGTGGCGTCCGCTTCGCGAAAAAAATCGGATCAGGGCTCGGGCGTTGTCGAGCGCGTGCAGCGCGCCTGGGGCGAAAGCCCGTTTTATCAGGCGCAACTGAACGGCCCGGCGCCAGACCGCCTTGCGCTGAAACCGGTTGATCCCTACAGCGCCGACAAGGCGCTCGGCGAGGCGATCCTCAACGGACGCCTCTCGATCGGCGCGCAATCGGTCGAGTGCGAAGGCGAGCTTGAACGGCTGTGGGGCCTTGCGGGGCGTGAAGGCCCTTTGCACGATTTTCTGCACCGGTTCGTCTGGCTTCGCCATCTCGCAGCGCTCGGCCAGAAGGGGCGCGAGCCTGCGCAGCGCCTTGCTGAGGCGTGGTTTGCCGAAAACGAAAAATGGTCGCCGGACAGCTGGGAGCCCTATACGACCGGCGAGCGCCTCATCCACCTTTGCTGCCACGGACAAGTCGTCATCGCGCGCGGCGACGCCATGTGGCGGAGCCGCGTTCTGACCTCGATGGCGCGACAGACGCGCCACCTCGCCAAAGCCGGCCATCGCGCCGGCGCGGCGCATGAGCGGCTCTTGACCGCGATGGCGCTGACCGTCGCCGCGCTCGCGCTTCCAGGATGCGAGAGCGAAGCGGAAAAAGGCCTTGAGCTGTTGCGCCGGGAGCTCCGCTTGCAGATCCGGCCGGACGGCGGCCATGTCAGCCGCAATCCTTCGCGCCAGCTCGAGCTGGTCGTCCGCCTACAGATGGTTTTAAAAGCGCTCGAAGCCCGCCGCATGCCGACGCCCGGCTTCTTGCGTCATGTCACCGGGCGCGCGGCCGCGCATGTTCAATTGTTCCGCTCGGGCGACGGGCGGCTCGCCGTCTTCAATGGCGGCTATGAAGACGACGGCGCCGCGCTCTCGTCCGCGCTGACGGCGGTCGATGAAGCGGTCGAGCCGACGGGGTTCGCGCGCCATTCCGGCTTTCAACGCCTTGAAGCGGCGCGCAGCGTCTTGATCGCCGATATCGGCGCGGCGCGCGGGGGGACGGCGACGCCCGGCGCCTATCAGGGCAGCGCGTCGTTCCATTTCTCCTCCGGCCGCACGCGCATCGTCGTCAATTGCGGGGCAGGCGCGCAGCTTCCCGGCGATTGGGCGGGCGCGCTCCGGCAGGCGGCCGCGCATTCGACCCTCTCGACCGAGCCGCGCGAGGCGGGAGCCGCGTTTTTCCGCAATGCGATCATCACCCACCGCCGGGCCGAAGATCCGCGCGGGCATCTCCTCGAAATCGAGCGCGCCTTCGGCGGCGAGGCCGAAGCGATGAAGCATATGAGGCGGTTTTATCTCGCGGTCCGCGGCGACGATCTGCGCGGCGAGGATCGCCTGATCGGCGCGACGCCGGCCGTCGCGGCCGGCTGGCGGCTGCGGTTCCACCTCCACCCCGGCGTCAAGGCCTCGCTCGCCCGCGACAACCGGTCGATCATCCTCGCGCTTGCGAACCGCGAAGGGTGGCGGTTCCGCACCAATTGCCGCGCCATTTCTATTGAACGCAGCATTTACTGCGGGGCGGGCGGGCTTCCCCAAACGACAGAACAGATCGTGATCGGCGGCGACGGCTTGGAAGCCGATCCCGAGGGGGATATGGTCGTGCGCTGGAGTTTCCGCCGGATGGAAACCGCGTAGGCGGTAGGACGGGACTTCGCGCCGTGGGGGGCGCCTTTCGCCCGTGAAATTGTGTGATCTGTGCGGAGTGCGCCAGTGTTTGAACAAATTTTGTCCGCCTTGAAACGCGCGACGCGCCTCGGCCGCCCGGCGAGAGCTCTTAAAGATTTCGACATCGCCTCGCTGCTCGACCGGCCGCAACGGCGCATCGATCTGCGCGCGGCGAGCAAGCTCATCAACGGCAAGCGCGTTCTCATCACCGGCGCCGGCGGCACCATCGGCTCGGAGCTTGCGCGCCAGACCGCAGGATTTCAGCCGGCCAAACTCGCGCTCATCGATAATTCGGAATTCAACCTCTACGAAATCGATATGGAGCTGCGCGAGGCGGGGCATGGCGATTGCCTGTTCAGCTCGCTGACCGATGTTTGCCGTGTCGAACATCTGACGCGTGTTTTTGAAATCGTGAAGCCGGAAATCGTGCTGCACGCGGCCGCGTACAAACACGTGCCGATCGTCGAGCAAAACCGCTGCGCCGCCGCGCATGTGAACGTCATGGGCGCGAAACTGGTTTTTGACGCGGCCGTGCGCGTCAAGGCGGAAACGGTTGTCTTCATTTCAACCGACAAGGCGGTCAATCCGTCGAGCTTCATGGGCGCGACGAAACGGATCGCCGAGCTTTACGCGCAAGCGCTCGACGTCGCGCAGAGCGAAACGCGATTTACGACCGTGCGCTTCGGCAATGTTTTCGGGTCGACAGGATCGGTCGCGCCGCTGTTCACGCGCCAGATCGCCAATGGCGGACCGGTGACGGTGACGCACCCCGATATCAAGCGCTTCTTCATGACGACGAAGGAAGCGGTGCAGCTTGTGCTTCAGGCCGCGAGCCTTGAGCGCGGCGAGAAATCGATCGTCAGCCATGACGGTCGGGTTTTCGTGCTCGATATGGGCGAGCCGGTGCTCATTCTGGACCTCGCCAAACGCATGATCGAGGCCTCGGGCCTCGTTCCCGGCAAGGATATCGAGATCAGGTTTTCAGGCCTTCGCCCCGGCGAAAAGCTGTTTGAGGAAATCTTTCTCGACACGGACAAACTGATTCGCACCGGCGCTGACGGCGTCCTGCTCGGCTCGCCGGCGATGATCGATCTGCCGCTCCTCAACCCGCGCCTCTCGGACGTTCTCAAGGCCGCCAAAAACGCCGACCAGAAAGCGCTCGACGAGGCGGTGCACGCGCTGGTGCCGGAGTTTTCCCCAGTTCTCGGCGAAGGTCAGGGCGCGCGTCAAACGCCGCGATGACGCGGTTGCGGCGCGCAAAGTCGTCAACCCTTTAAGGGTCTTTTATGGATTATGACCCTTAATTGGGTCATGGTTGACGAATGACCCATTTTATGGTCAGTAGCCTCAGCAGGCAGAACGACCCCCAAAGCGAGCCGCGATGACAAGAAAAAAGGGCTCCTTCACCCACGCCGTCCTCATGGGCGATCTGATTGCAAGTGAGGCGGCGCCATCGGTTCGCCGGCTTCATGCCGCTTTCAACAAGGTCATCGACGAAGCCAACGAGAGCCCGACGGAGAAGCCGGCATCGCCTTTGACGGTGACGCTCGGAGATGAATTCCAGGGTCTTTTCAGCTCGATGTCCACAGCGCTTACGGTGATGCGGGATATGCGTATCAAGCTGATGTCGAAAAACATCGGATGCCGGTTTGCGCTCGGCTTGGTGAGGATTGAGACCCCGTTGAACCAGACGAGGGCATGGAACATGATGGGGCCGGGGCTCGCTGCGGCCCGGGAAAAGCTCGGCAATAAGAAACAGCCTAACGCCTACCGTTTTTCGGTTCCGGGCGATTCGATGACGGAAGAGTTGATGGATGCGGTAGGCCACTCAATTACGAGAATTGAAAACGCCTGGTCTGCTCGCCAACTCGATCTCGCGGTCGCCATGTATCTGGATAAGATACCGAATTCGCAACTTCCCAAGAAGTTGGGCGTCGTTGAGCGCGTCTATTACAAGATCAAGATGGCCGCAGGACTTGATTTTTATGATAATCAATGGCGCGTGTTGCGGGATTCGGTTAACGACATCGACAATAAATGGATATCCCAATGATAATCGGGGTCATCTCGACAGTTTTGATTTATAGCGCTGCACTCGCCGTGCTGACGATCGGAGGCAATTTAGCCTGCCGATTCGTGTTAAAAATTTCAGGCGCAAAAATTCCCCATCATTCGCGGCTGCGACTCAAGAATGAAAGCCCGGCCGAAGGCGATGGCCTGACGGAGGTTGCAAATCCGACTGTTGAAGTGGTTGACGAAGCGGCGTTGCGAGCGGGGCGCGTCATCGGGTCTCTCGAGCGAATTCTCATTATGATCGGTCTGATTGCTCACAGCTGGGAAGTCCTGATTGCTGTGATTGCATTGAAAACAGTCGCGCGATATCAAGATCTCGATAAAAAATTTGAGGCTGAATATTTTTTGGTCGGCTCGCTGGTCAGCATCTTGTGGGCGGTGCTGGTTACGGTTGCGGCGATGATGCTTGATTACGCCTGCGGAATAAATGTAAGCGAAAAACTCCGGGTTTTGATAAGCGGCTAAGCGGCCAAAAAGTCGCAAATAAGCCCTCGATCAGGCGCTGGAAAATGAAAAGTGAAAAAATCCCGATGTTGACTACACCCGTCCGGCGCGCGCTGCTTTCCGTTTCCGACAAGACAGGGCTTGAGGCGTTCGCTGCGCGCCTTGCCGCAAAAGGCGTTGAGCTGGTCTCGACCGGCGGCACGGCGGCGGCGCTGCGCAAAGCGGGGTTTGCCGTGCGCGATGTCGCCGAGCTGACCGGCTTTCCTGAAATGATGGACGGGCGCGTGAAGACCTTGCACCCGAAAGTGCATGGCGGGCTGCTCGCGCTGCGCGATAACCCCGAGCATGTTGCGGCGATGAAGGCGCACGATATTCCGGCGATCGATCTTCTCGTCGTCAATCTTTATCCGTTTGAAAAAACGGTCGCCGCCGGCGCCGATTACGAAACTTCGGTTGAAAATATCGACATCGGCGGGCCGGCGATGATCCGAGCTGCGGCGAAAAATCATGGGGACGTCGGCGTCATCGTCGATCCGGAGGATTACGACGCGGTCGCGTTGGAAATCGAAACGAGGGGCGGGCTGACGCTCGCGACGAAAAAGCGCCTCGCCGCGGCCGCCTATGCGCGGACAGCGTCCTATGACGCGGCGATTTCGACATGGTTCGCGGGCGAGCTTGGCGACACGTTCCCGAAGCGCTTTGCGATCGCAGGGACGCGGGTGCAGACGCTGCGCTATGGCGAGAACCCGCATCAGGAGGCGGCGTTTTATGCGAGCGGCCGCCGCCGCTTTGGCGTTGCGACCGCTCGCCAGCTTCAGGGAAAAGAGCTTTCCTATAACAATTTGAACGACACCGACGCGGCCTATGAGTTGATCGCGGAGCTCGGGACGCAAAAGCCGACTGTCGCGATCATCAAACACGCCAATCCGTGCGGCGTCGCCTCGGCCGCGACGATGAGCGAGGCGTATGATCTGGCGCTCCGCTGCGATCCGGTGTCGGCGTTCGGGGGCATCATCGCTCTAAACCGGCGGCTTGATCGCGCAACAGCTGAAAAAATCACGGCGATCTTTTCGGAAGTCATCATCGCGCCGGAAGTCGATGACGACGCGCTGCAAATCGTCAAAGCCAAAAAGAACCTTCGCGTGCTCGCGGCGGGCGGCGTTCCGGACCCTTCCGAAAAAGGTCTTGTCGTTCGCCCGCTCGCTGGAGGCTTCCTCCTCCAATCGCGCGATTCAGGGCGCATCATCGAATCCGAATTGAAAGTCGTCACCAAGCGCGCGCCGACGGCCGCTGAAATGCGCGATCTTGTCTTCGCTTTCCGCGTCGCCAAGCATGTGAAATCGAACGCCATCGTCTATGTGAAGGACGAAGCGACAGTCGGCATCGGCGCGGGGCAGATGAGCCGCGTCGATTCAAGCCGCATCGCCGCCCACAAATCCGCAGACGCTGCAAAAGCGGCGGGTCTCGCCGAGCCGCTCGCCAAAGGGTCGGTCGTCGCGTCGGACGCTTTCTTTCCGTTCGCCGACGGATTGCTGGCGGCCGCGGAGGCGGGCGCGACCGCGATCATTCAGCCCGGCGGGTCGATGCGCGACGACGAAGTGATCAAAGCGGCCGACGACGCGGGGCTCGCCATGGTCCTCACCGGCATGCGTCACTTCCGGCATTAGCGCGCCGGGATCGTTGCTGCAGTAATCCATTGAATGCGTTCAATGAGGCCGGTGAAGCGACGCCCGCTTGCATCGATTGATCCCTTTTTCTAGAAACTGATCATGATGCGGATTTTTCTTCTCGGCTTATTCTTGGTTGCAGCTTGCGCCTCCGGCCCACAGCCGGAGCCGGCGCCTGCGCCTGCGCCGCTGACAAAACCGATCGTCATCGGCGAGCAGAGGATCATCACGTCATCGGCGCTCGGCGACCAGCGCGAGATCAACATCTGGTTGCCGCCGTCTTACGCCGGGTCGGAGAAGCGTTATCCCGTTATCTATCTGATCGACGGCGCGCTCACACAGGATTTCGAGCATATAGCAGGGCTCGCCCAATATGGCGCTATTACCTGGATGTTCGAAGACGTGATCGTTGTCGGCGTTCAAACGAAGGACCGCCGCGCCGAGCTCACCTGGCGCTCGACGGACGAAGGCGAAAATCGGGATTTTCCGACGAATGGCAACAGCGCCGCCTTCCGCAAATTTCTGACAGACGAAGTAATGCCGTTGATAGAGGCGAATTACCGGACGAGCGGCGAAGACGCGCTGATGGGGGAAAGTCTCGCCGGGCTTTTCATAGTAGAGACCTTCCTGAAAGAGCCCGGCGCCGCCGACACCTTTATCGCGATATCGCCGAGCCTTTGGTGGGATCATGGCTCGCTTGGCGGGGACGCGCGGAAAATCCTCGATGATTTTCCGAAAGGCGAGCGCAAAATCTATCTGGCGATCGCAAACGAGAGCGGGACGATGCGCAGCGCCATGCTGGATATCGTCAAGGCGCTAAAAGAAGAAAAGCCGAAGGGCGTCGCCTGGACTTTCTCCGACCGCCCAGATCTTGAGCACTCGACGATATACCACCGCGAGGCGCTTGAAGCGCTCGTCTGGGCGTTTCCGCGAACAGCGGAAGAATAGGGGCGGGAATTACTTCCCGCCCGTGCGCTCAACGAGATCGGCTAGCTTTGTCGACAGCAACGATAATTTGCCGACGCTCATGCCGGCGCCGATGTCGAGTTCGGCCGCGAATTTTTCATAGCGCTCGACGGCGACGCAATGCTTGGCGCGCCAGTCGGCGAACATCGGGTCGAGCCAGTTTTTGGCGGCTCCCTTGGGTTCCGTTTTTGCAAAAGCTGCAACCGATTTCGTCAGCGCGCCTTGACGCTGCGAGAGCTCGTCGATCAGTCGGCGAACGGCGAGCCGGTCGAAATGGCCTTCCGGCATCGACGTTTTAGCGGCAGCGCGCGCCGGCTCGATCTGGAAGCGATGGCCGACCGCGAAGAAGAGCCCGCCGATCGCGCCCGATCCCCATTTGGTTTCGCGCGACAAATTGACGATGTCGAAAGCAAACTCGAGCGCCGGCATCAGCGCCGCCTGATCGGCGATCGAGGCAGGCGCGCCGCGGCCCTTCCAGAAAGCGATGCGCGTTTGGAGGCTCTGCGCAGCGGAGGGCGGCAAGATCTCCGGGAGCGCTTTTTTCAGCGCCTGGATCGGTTCCTTATATTGTTCGACGAGACCAGCGACGCCGCGTTTGGCCAGCGCGTTCGACGCCTCGACGTCGCTGACGATCTTGTTCACCTGCTCGGCGAGAAGATCGACGGCCGTGTTGTATAGATCGGTCTGCAGGGCGGCCGGCGCTTTGCTGTCGAGCCCATCGACGGCCGCGCCGAAGTTTTTAAGATCGAGAATGCGCCGGGCCGATTCATAGCTGAGCGATATGTCGGCGATGCTCGCCCCCGAAACTTCCATCAGCTGATTGACGAAGGTCGCGCCGCACGTGTCGACGATCTCGTTTGAAACGCGCGTCGCGATGATTTCGCGCTTCAGGCGGTGCCCTTCGATCGCTTTGACGAATTTGTGCGTTTCGTCCGGGAAATAAGAGATCAGCTCGCGCGCGAGCGAGGGATCGTCCGGCGCTTTCGTTTCAAGCAGCGTCTCGTAGATGTGCATTTTCGCGTAAGCGAGAAGCACGGCGAGCTCCGGACGGGTGAGGCCTTGACCTTGCGTCTTGCGCGCGGCGACGGCCTTGTCGTCGGGCAACCCTTCGACAACGCGGTCAAGGCGGCCCTCATATTCGAGCGCCGACATGAACCTGGCGTAGGCGTCGATATCTTGCGCCGCCGTCACCTGCATCAGCGAGAGCGCGCGCGTCTGATCGTAATTGTGCGCGAGGACATGCTGGGCGACGTCTTCGGTCATCTTTTTCAGGAGCGCGTTGCGGGAGGCGGCTTTCAATTCGCCATTCTCGATCGCGCCGGAGAGCAAGATCTTGATGTTGACCTCGTGGTCGGAGCTGTCGACGCCCGCGGAGTTGTCGATCGCGTCGGTGTTAAGGCGCCCGCCTTTCAGCGCGAAGGCGATGCGCCCGGCTTGCGTCAGGCCGAGATTGGCGCCTTCGCCGACGACCTGCATCCGCATCTCATCGGAAGTAATGCGGATCGCGTCATTGGCGCGATCGCCGACGCGGGAATTTTCTTCAAACGGCGCCTTGAAATAGGTGCCGATGCCGCCGAGCCAAAACAGCTCAACGGGAAGCTTCAAGATCGCCTTCATGATTTCCTGAGGCGTCGCAGCGTCGGCGCTGATCTCGAGCAGCGCTTTCATCTCCGCCGACAGCGGGATCGACTTTGCGCTGCGCGAGAAAACGCCGCCGCCTTTGGAGATCAGCTTGCGGTCGTAATCGGCCCACGACGAGCGCGGCAGCGCGAACATGCGCGTGCGCTCGGCGAAGGATTTCGCCGCGTCCGGGTTGGGGTCGATGAAGATGTCGCGGTGATCGAAGGCGGCGACCAGCCGGATCTCTTCGGAGAGCAGCATGCCGTTGCCGAAAACGTCGCCCGACATGTCGCCGACGCCGGCGACCGTGAACGGCGTCTTCTGGATGTCTTTGCCGATTTCGCGGAAATGGCGCTTCACCGCTTCCCACGCGCCGCGCGCGGTGATCCCCATCACCTTGTGGTCGTAGCCGGCCGATCCGCCCGAAGCGAACGCGTCGCCGAGCCAGAAATTATATTCGGCTGAAATGCCGTTCGCGGTATCTGAAAATGTCGCCGTGCCCTTGTCGGCGGCGACGACGAGATAGGGGTCTTCCTCATCCCAGCGCACGACGCTTGCCGGCGCAATCGTCTTGCCGCCGACGATGTTGTCGGTGATGTCGAGAAGGCTGCGGATGAACAGCATATACGCCGCGCGGCCTTCTTCGAAAATCGCGTTGCGATCGCCGCCGGCGGGGAGATGTTTTGGATAAAAGCCGCCCTTCGATCCGGTCGGAACGATGACGGCGTTCTTGACGCGCTGCGCTTTGACGAGGCCGAGGACTTCCGTGCGGTAATCCTCGCGCCGGTCGGACCATCGCAAGCCCCCGCGCGCGACAGCGCCAAATCGCAAATGCACGCCGTCGACTTTCGGGCCGGACATGAAAATTTCGCGATAGGGGCGCGGCTCGGGAAGATCGTCAATGCTGGCGCTCACAATCTTGAAGGAGATATACGGCTTGCAGCCGCCGTCGGCCGCGCGCTGATAGTAATTCGTGCGAACGCTCGAGAGGATCAAATTGAGATAGCGGCGGATGATGCGGTCTTCATCAAGGCTCTGGACGGCCTCAAGCAACGTCTTCACGCGCGCGACGGCGGTCTCAAGTTCTTTGGCGCGCGCTTCTTTTTTCGCCGGGCCCGCCGGATTGAACCGCGCATGGAACACCGCAATCAGCGCGCGCGAGATTTCCGGATGTTTCGACAGCGTCTCTTCGATATAGCTCTGCGAGAAGGGAATGCCGGCCTGCATCAGATATTTTGCGACCGCGCGCAGATACCAGGCTTCGCGCCAGTTCAGCCCCGCGCAAACGACCAGCGCGTTGAAGCGGTCATCTTCCGTGCGCCCGTCGATGACGGCGCCAAGCGTTTCTTCGAGCAGTTTCTTGACGCCCGACGCGTCGATCGCGCGGCCGCTGCGATCCTCGGTGAGGAAATCCTGAATGAAGAAGAGGCTATCTCCTTGGCCGGGCCGGATCTCGAACCCCGATTCCTGAACGACGTTGAGGCCGAGATGCTCGATCGGCGGAAAGAGATCCGAGAGCCGGTAAGGATCGTTGCGGCAATAGAGTTTGATGTTGATCTCTGACGCTTTTCCGCCGGGCCGGCGGAACGCGCGCAGCGCAAGTTTTGAATCGCCCATGCCCTCGATGATGGCGATATCGTCGAGCGCTTCGGCTGGCGACAGGCGTTCGCGATAGGCGGCGTCGAAAGCGTATTCCCACCGCTTGAAGAGACCGAGCGGGCTCGCGCCTTCATGCGCTTCGCGCATCGCATCGAGAAGTCCGTCCGACCAGTTGCGCGTGATCTCGCGCATGCGGCGCGTCAGTTCGGCAATGCCGGGACCTGCGGGCGCTCCTGGCGCGATCGCCACGATGAAGTGCACGCGGACGAGCGCGGCCTCGCCGAAATACGGATTGAACGCGGCGATGTAGCCGTCAAAGGCCTTCGCCAGCGTCTCGCCGATCTGTTCGCGGACGGCTGACGAAAAACGGTCGCGCGGCACGTAGACCAGCGCTGAAATAAACCGGTCGAACCGGTCGCGCCGCAAAAAGAGTTTGGTGCGCGGCCGCTTATAGAGACGCAAAATGCCGAGCGCCGTTTCGCACAAGGTCGCAACATCGCTCTGGAACATTTCATCGCGGGGAAATGTTTCGAGGATGTGAACCAGCGCTTTTGAGTTGTGCCCGCCCGCGCGGAAGCCGGCCGCTTCAACCGCTTTCTTTTCCTTGATGCGCAGTATCGGAATGTCGGACGCCGGGCGATTATACATGTCCGCTGTCAAAAGGCCGACAAAGCGTTCCTCGCCCGTCACTTTGCCTGCGTCGTCATAGGTTTTAACGCCGATATAATCCATGTGAACGCGGCGGTGCACGGTCGAGCGCGTGTTCGCTTTGGTGATGATCAGCGGCTCGTTCGACTCCATGAACGCGGCGACCGACGACGACAACTCGCCTTCGTCAGAGAACGTCGTTTTCAAAATTCGGCGGTCGCTATCCCTCAAGATGCCGAGATCGCCGTCGTCATCGCGGACGAAACTCTGCTTTGCGCCTTTGGCCGAAAATTTGTAGCGGCGCATGCCGAGAAACGTGAATTTGTTTTCCCAGAGTTTCTTCAAGAACTCGACGGATTCGGCGAGGGTCTCCTTGTCGACGCCTTTGGGTTTTGCGCGTTCAAGCTGCTCGAACGCCGCCTTCATGCGCGCGCGCATCGCCTCGTAATCGGAGACCGACGTTGCAACGTCGGCGAGCACCCCGCGAATTTCAGCTTCAAGGATTGCGATCTCGCCTTCCTCGACCGGGGGATCCATTTCCGCGTGGACCATCGATTCGGCGACGGTCTTGCCTTCGCCTTCGGCGACGCGAAAGCCTTTGCCGTCGCGCGTCACATTGACGACGGCGTTGACGAAAAACGACAGCGGCTTGCCGGCGTCGGCGAGCGCCGACGTCACGCTGTCGACGATAAACGGCATGTCATCGGTTGCGATCTCAAGGACGAGACGCGTCTCGCGCCAGTCGGCGCCCTTGTGCAGCCTGAAGCTTACTGACGGCGTTCCGCGCTTGCGCTTTTCAGCGGCCTTCCATGCCTCGATGGCGCGGGCGAGGAGGCTTGCCGGCTCATCCCAATAGCGATCTTCGCCGGTTGCAAACCGCACCAGCTGCTCGACATAGTTTGCAAATTCCGGCGTGAGGGCGCCGCCGCGGATTTTTGGCGTTTCCTTGTGCGCGAGCGCGAGGTCTAAAACTTTCTTCAGCGTTCGTTTGTCCGCAGACGTATGAAGGCCCTCAACCATGGAAATTCCTCTCACGGCCCGGCGCCGGCGCGCAGCGCAAGGCAAAAGATGCGCTCGTACAGGTCCGGATTTCGGCCTGCCGACGGCGCTGTTTTGCCGGCGGTCATAGCGTATCGCGGCGATGAAAGTCTAATGGAATAGGGGACTTAGAGAGCCAGCGCGAAACGCGGGGGCTGGCCCGCCTCAGCCGGCGGCGCGCTCGGCCTCAAGATGCTCGCGGTAGGCGGTCCGCTCGATTTCCCGGCGGGCCTGCGTCGTGCGCGGGAAGCGTGAGGCGGCGCGCTTTTCCGCTTCGATCGACGCAACAGCGACGAAAGCGGCGCCTGCTGCGCCGGCGGCGAGTATGGCGAGGGTGAAGAGAGAGGCGCCGAACGATGCGGCTGCGGCGCCCGCGATTGCAAGAAAAGCGGGCAGGCCGGCTGCGGCCGCACTCGCCCGGTGGGCGGCGTGGAAGGCGGCAGCGCCGACGGCGGCCGCCGTCATCAAGGCCAGCGTTTGCAGCGCTACGGCGGGGGCGACGCCCTCCGGCAGCAGTAAAAAGGCGCCGGCCCCGAAAGCGGCGCTGACCACGGCAAGGGTCGAGACGTAATAGGCTCGCCACCGAAACGGATGTGAAGCGATCTTGTCGCCCCGGCGAAATTCCTTGCGGTAGCGGCGGCAGAGATAAAGCGAGGCGAAAATCATCGACGCCCAGACGGCCGCGCGGATCGGCATGTCGCGCGCCGGGACCATCACGATAAAGATCGAAGCGCCGGCAAGGAGCGCCAGCCCCGAGCCGCCCCATCGCGAGAGCTGGTCAATCAAATGCAGCCGCGCCGAGCGGGAAAGCCGGACCGCGCCGCGCACGGGCGCCGGAAACGAGGCCTGCGCCGCGATCGCCTGCAGCTCCTGAACGGTCTTGCCGCTGAGCCCGGCAGGGAGCCCTGAAGAACTGGTGTCGGAAGTCGTCATGGCGTGCGGGTCGATCCGGTTTTTGCAACGACCCACTAGGCGCCAATCGCCGTTAACGGGTCGTTAAGAAACCAAGACTGCGGTGATTTGCCGGGAGCGTCTACGGCGTCGCTAGCGACTACGCCGATCAACACCGATCAGGCGTCCTGCGGAGCCACTCGATTGCCATCTCGGCAAGCGGCTCAGTAGGGTGAAAGTCAACGCAGTGGAGGAGCGGGCCGTTTCCCGATCTGACGGCGGGTTAGGCGCAGCACGCCCGGCAGCGCGCTATTTCTTTTTTTCAGCTTTCCCGTCGTCGCCGTAATAGGCTTCGATCTCGATCCCGGCTTGCTGCAATTCCCCGCGCAGGGTGAGCGCCTCGATGTCGAGCGGGTTTAACGTGAGCGCGGCGATGACATCGTCGGCGGCCGCCATGTCTTTGCCGAGCGCGCGATTGGCTCTGGCGCGAATGAGATAGGCTTCCGGCGTTTTGAGGCCCTTTTCTTCAGCGGCGCTGACGGCGTCGGCCGCCCCTTGCCATTTGCCGGCGCCGGCGAAGACTTTCGCGGCGACGAAATCAAGTTCCGGCAATCCCGGCGCCATGCGCTTGGCGGCCGCGATCGATCCTTCCGCCTGCGGATAATCGCGGGCGTCGAGCCAGGCGAGCGCGGCTTCGGCGAGTAGGCGCGCTCTTGCGGTCCCGTCGCCCGCGTCGGCGCGCTCTGAAATTTCGGTGAGCCGCACCGCAGCGAGTTTTGGAAGTCCCGAAGCGAGGTCGGAAACTGCAAGACAATGCATCGCCGGCGCGCCGCCGCCTTCCGATGTCCAGACCTCCGCCGCCCGCCGCCCGCTCGCTGCGTCTTCAGCGATCAGCCTGACGCAGTCGGCATAACGCTCCGACGTCGGCTCGCTCCGATCCAGATAAGCGGGGAGGATCGGCGCCTCCGGCGTCAGCAAAAACGAAAGGGCGATGAGGGTTTTCATAGGCTAACCCTAAAGCGCCGGATGATGGCGGGAAAGAGGCGTATCGCTTTGAGCGCGCGCTATTCGGCCGCTTCGGCGCTAGGCGGGCGTTTTGCCTGACGGCGGGTCGCCGGCTTTGCGGGCGCGCCAGGCGGTTTCGCCTTCGGGCCGGGCTTGGTGACGACGATGTTGCCGGTCGATTCAGGCGGCGCGATTGCAACGCGCGGATCGGCGGGGAGGAAACACGTAACGCGCGTGCCGGCGTCCGGCGCCGATTCACG
>JBBTJH010000043.1:0-3447 GCA_038059555.1 Pseudomonadota bacterium
TCGACAGCGGCCTTGAGGGCCTTGCAACGCGCGAGAAACTGCACGCCTGGTTTGAGCGCGTCGTCGCGCGCACGGCGCGGCTCGCCGCGCAGTGGATGGCCGCAGGTTTTGTTCACGGCGTCCTCAACACTGACAATATGAACGTCAATGGCGAGAGTTTTGATTACGGCCCGTGGCGGTTCCTGCCGCACACGGATTTTTCTTTTACGGCCGCTTATTTCGACAATTCAGGGCTTTACGCTTACGGCCGCCAGCCGGAAGCGTTGATGTGGAACCTCTCGCGCTTTGGCGGAACGCTGGTCGCGCATGTCGAGGAAGAGGCGCTGAACGCGGCTTTGCAAAAATTCCCGGCATTGTTTGAGCGCGCGATGGTCGAGGCGTTTTACGCGCGGCTCGGGATTGCGCCCTCGTGCGAGGCTGATTTCGAGTTCATCGTCAGCTTGATGCAGTGGATGGAAAAAACCCAAATCCCGTTTGAGCGATTTTTCTTTGACTGGTTTTGCGGCCGTGCATCTGAGGCGCGCGCCGAAAAAAGCCCGGTCGCGGCGTTTTACAGCGACGAAGACTTTGCGCCGCTGCGCGCGCGGCTTTTCTCGCTTCAGCCGGTGCGGCCGGAGCGTCTTGCGCATCCTTATTTTTCCGGCGCGCCGTGCACGATGCTGATCGACGAGGTTGAGAGCATCTGGACGATGATCGCGTCTGGCGACGACTGGACCGCGCTTCACGCCAAGCTCGATCAGATCGCGCTGATGCGCGAGGCCTATGGGTTTGACGCGTCGCGCTTTATCAGCGCTCCGTATACAGAGCATCAACCGTAATACTGCGCGAGGACGGCCGCGGCCATTGCGACAAGCCCGAGCATGGGCGCGGCGACGGCGAGCCCCGCGCGGCGTCCTTGCGCGGCGAGAAAGCTGAGGCGCACCGGCGCCAGCGCCGCGACAAACGGCGCAATCGCGAGAAGATAGCGGCCCTGAAAGCCGGAAATCACTTTGTCGCCGACCCCGTCCCATTGGAGATACACGAGCGTCAAGATCGCCAATGCCGTCGCTGCAAAGACGCCCGACTGCACCGCGCTCGCAAACGGATTTGTCAGCGGGGGCGGCGGCTTGTCGCCGCTCAGCCAGACGAGCGCTAGCGACAGGGTGAGAAAGGCGTAGACAAGCGGCGGCAACGGAATATTCGTCCATCCGCCAAGACCGAGAAAGCTTTGCCACGCAAAATCTGGCGCATCGGAAGCGGTGAAGGTTCGCCATAAAACAGACGCATAGCCAAGCGGATCGGCGATAATCCCTGCAAGTTGCGCGGCGGGTTCGACATGATTGCCATCCATCGTCGTATAAACGAGGCCGCCGAGAATTGAGGATTTGACAACGCCAGCCCAGGCAAGGCTCGCGAGAATGCCGGGCGCGATGCAAAGAGCAAGAACAGCGATCTGGTCGCGGCGCGAAGCGAATTTCGAGCGCGGCAAGATCAGCGCAATCGCGGGCGCCAGCATGTAACCGGTCTTGAATTGCCCGAACAAAAACCCGGTCGCGGCAAGAAGCGCGATTTCCCTTGGGACGAGCCGTTTTTCAGGCTCTGACGCAAAGCCGGCGACCAGCGCGAAATAATAAAAACCGAGGCCGACGAGGAAGCTCTCGATATTATAGCCTGCGAAGAAAACGACGGCCGTCGGCAGCAAGCCGACAAGCAGCATAGCCGGGCGAAGCGAAGAGGGCGCGCGCGCGATCGCGGCCCGCACCAGAAAGACGCCGATCACGAGCGCGACGAGGCGGCCGAGATAAAAGATCGCGAGCGGCGGCAGATTGAGCGCGACGCCAAGAGCGACGACAGGCGCAAGATGAATGTAACAAACCGGGCTGTGCAGCCTCAGGACGGCGCGGATCGGCTCCGGCCAAGGCGTAACCTGTTTGGCGGCGAGATCGATCCTTGACCACCGCTCATAATCGTCTGCGGTGACCCGGTCTCCGGATTTCACCCGCCCGAACGCGTCGTCGATGAGGGTCTGCATCCCGGCTGGCAGTCCCTCGGCCCCGAGATAGCGCCCTGTCGCGATTTCATAGGACCGCTCAAAATGCGCGGTTTCGTCGCCAACGCCGAAGGGCGGCGTTGCGACCAGGAAGAAAGCGCCGAAGAGGAGCGCGATCAACGCATAGGCGTCGGCAAGGGAAATGACGGGCAAACGGGTCATCGCGCGTGTCGTCATCGCGTTCGCGCGCCCCGGCAAGACGGCTTGAGGGCTAGCGGCGCGCGCCTTTGCGGCCGGCGCCCAGAGTTTCGACGGCGTGAAGGGAGCTCGCGCCGGCGATTAAAATGATGAAAGCGATCAAGGAGACAGCGACGGGACTCATGGAGGAGACGCCTTTGTTGCCGGATTTCATGAGACGCCAAAGCCGTAAAAATTGTCTCAAGTTTTAAGCGCTGAGGCTTAACCGGCGCGGTTAACGCGGCTGCGTCATCCCGAGCGCGCGGCGGACCGCCTGCTCGATCGCGTAAACGCCCGCGAGCGAGGCGACGGCGCCTGCAAAAAGGAGGATCAAAAGGGCGGCGGGTCCGATGGCTGTCATGGTCTTTTCTCCCGCTGGCGGCTTTCTTCTGGGCCGGTCCAGCTGTTTTTATGTGCGCCGATTTAGGCGCCCGCCTTGCGATATGCATCACACAAAACCGCACAATCTGGTGATTTCGGGCCCCGAAGCCTCGCCCGGAGCCGGTCTCAACCGGGGGGCGGGGCCAAATTTCGCCCTGTGGCTGAGGGGCGACAGGCGCCGCCGGGCGAGTGCTGCGGCGGGCGGCGGCGTTTCCAAGGCCGGCTTTTATCGTTAACATCCAAAGATCGGTCTTGCGGGGATGGGCCGTCGGCGGGGGGTTTTGGACCCTTTGCTGCGGTTTTTCTTGCGCGGCGTCAGTTGGGGCCGGCCGGGGTATCGGGAGGATGAGGGGCCAATGACTTCCGAAGTCGTGTTGATGAACCGCCAGGCGGTTGCGATGGCCGCCGACAGCGCCGTCACGATCACCGGCCACCAATATCTGAAGACCTATCAGTCGGTCGACAAGCTCTTCCCGCTGGTCGACGGACAGCCGGTCGCGGTGATGATCTATAACAACGCCGAAATCATGTCGACGCCGTGGGAGACGGTGATTTCGCTCTATCGCGACGCGGCGCGCGGCCGCTCGCTCGACACCGTTCAGGACTACGCCGAAGACTTCATGAACTTCATTTCCGGCAATCCGGATCTCTTCCCCGCCGACCATCAGGACACGGAATTTTTCAAGCTCCTCGCCGTCGTCTACACGGTGATCGCCGAGGATTTCGACGCGCAGGTCGGTAAGCTGAGCCAGACGCCGGGCGCGCGCGTCAAAGACCATCTCGGCTCGATTTTCGAATTCGTGGGCGGCCAGTTTCACGCCGACTATCAGCGCTATCCCGACGACACGCAGCGCGGCGAT
>JBBTJH010000044.1:0-11341 GCA_038059555.1 Pseudomonadota bacterium
CCGTCGCGCATCTGGCGGATCGCCTCGATTTCGCCGGGCGTGCGGCCGTGCATTTCCTTGGCTTCGGTGCCGACGGCGCGGACGATCTTGCGCCCGCCCCGCGTTTCGATGGCGACGACGGACGGCTCGTTGATGACGATGCCGCGCCCCTTCACATAGACGAGCGTGTTCGCCGTCCCGAGGTCGATCGCCATGTCCGAAGACAGCATGCCGAAGAGCGTTGAAAGCATGAACAATTCCTATCGCCGGTTCTGATCCCGGGAAGTTATTTAACCTTAATGGGTTCCGAAATCGTCAACAAAACCCGCCCAAGGTCCGGTAGAGTCTTATTTCCTGCGGTTCATAGTCGGATTCTAGCGGCAAAGACAAAAATATTGCGTCCAGCGCCGGTTTATTCGCTGCGGCCCTGCCCGCGCATGCGCTCGTAGAACCAGCGCACCAACAGCAAAAAACCGAGCCAGACGACAATGACCGCTGCGATCAGCGCGAGATCGCGCGGCTCCCGGCTGATGAAGAATTCGTAAACGCCCCTGATGCCCGCCGTCGCCGTGTGATCGTCGGGCGCCAGCGTCGACAGCACGGCGACGACCAATATTTTGGGGACAATCCCGATGCTCGTCCCCGCCCAATATTTCCAAAGGGGGATGTGCGCGGCGCCAGCGGCTGCGTTGACGACGATGAAGGGGGCCGAGGGCACCACCCGGATGAGGCCGCTCGCCAGAATTCCATGCCGGCCGATGACATCAATCGTCGCCTGCGCCCGCTCGCCGCCGAAACGTCGGACAAACCGGCCCCCGAACCAGTGGCCGAGCCCAAAAGTGAGGGTCGCGCTGATCATCGTGGCGAGCCAGGAAAAGAACGCGCCATCCACAGCGCCGAAGGTGAGGACCGTTGCGGTGATCAACAGAATTTGCGGAAAGCCTGTGAGGGCGAGAATGACGAACACCGAAACGACTATCGGCACGGCCCACGCCGACTGCGAGGCCCGGAAAAGGACGCGTTTCAACTCGCCTCGTCGTCCAGATTGAGCCATTGCTGGCCGAAGATGAACATCAAGAAGACAAAAGTCAGCAAAACGACCGAGACAAAAAGCGACGTCGCCGCCTTGGCGTCCATCGAGGTCAAAAAGCGACCCAACTCGCGAAACAGCCCCATTCGGCCTCTACCAAGTCGAAATATAAGCGCCGGCGCCCCTTCGGGCCGTCGGCGCGATTCCCTAGCGCTGCAAGGCCCCGCTGGCAACGAAGAGGGCGTCAGCCGCCTGCGCCGCCGACCCGGCGCGCGGCCACAGGCGCGCCTGATTGCGGAACCAGGTGAGCTGGCGCTTGGCGAAGCGCCGGGAATTTTGCCGGGCGAGATCTATCGCCTCCTCAAGGGAGAAGGCGCCCCTGAGGTTGGCCATCAACTCCGCCGCGCCGACCGCCTTCATGACCGGCAGATCCGGCGAGAGGCGGCGATCGAACAGCCTTTGCGCCTCGGCAAGGGCGCCTTCCGCGATCATGCGGTCAAACCGCGCGTCAATTGCTGCGTAAAGCGCCGTGCGCGGCGGTTCGATGACGACCCGCGCGTCAGGGTTCTCGATGATCGGCGCGCCCGGCCTTTGCTGCAGCTCGGACAATGGCGCGCCGCAGGCCTTGAAGACTTCCCACGCCCTGATGTGCCGTTGGCGATCCGCAGGCGCGAGCCGCGCCATCGCCGGATCGAAGCTCAACACTTCCTTCCGGAATGCGTCAGCGCCGATCGCCTCAAACCGCGCGGCCGCTGCAGCCCGCACGTCATCGGGGATCGGCGGCGCTTCAGAAAGTCCCGTTTCAATCGCGCGGAAATAAAGCCCCGTGCCGCCGGTAAGGATCGCCGCTTTTCCCCGCCGATGAATGTCGGCGACGGCGAGCGCGGCCGCGCGCGACCATTCGCCTGCGGAATATCTGACGGCGCCGTCGACATGGCCGTAGAGATGGTGCGCCGCTTGCGCTTCGCCCGTCGCAGCAGGGCGCGCTGAGAGGATATTGAGGTCTTTATAGACTTGGAGGGCATCGGCGTTGACGATCTCGCCGCCGATTTTTGCGGCAAGCATAAGCGCCGCCGCCGACTTGCCGCTTGCCGTCGGTCCTGCAATAAGGATCGTCGTTTTTCTCATTTTCTCCGGCATCAGAATGTCTGTTACCGCAATCACGCTCGTTTGCAATCCGGAAGAAGAAGCGCTTGGCGACGATCTCGTCGATGAGATAGCGCTTTGCCTGCTCGACTACGGCGACGGCGCCGACATCATGCGGCGGACGCTTGCGGAAAACGTCGCGGAAGACTTTCTGGTCGACTGGCCGATTGACCGGAACGCCGCAGAAGCCATGCTCGCCGATGTGATCGCCGGCGCGCCGGTCGATATCATCGTCCAGCCGGCGGAACATCGCCGCAAACGGCTATTGATCGCCGATATGGATTCGACGATCATCGGTCAGGAGTGCATCGACGAGCTTGCAGATTTCGCCGGGCTCAAAGCTGAAATTTCCGCGATCACCGAACGCGCGATGCGCGGCGAGCTAGATTTTGAAGCGGCGCTGACCCAGCGCGTCGGCATGCTGAAAGGGTTGCCGGAAAGCGTCCTTGAAGAAGCCTTCAGCACGCGCATCACCCTCAATCCTGGCGCAAAAACGCTGATTGAAACCATGAACGCTCTGGGCGCCAGAACTGTTCTCGTCTCCGGCGGCTTTACGTATTTTGTCGAGCGCATCGCGAGGCTTGCGGGCTTTCAACATTTCCAGGCGAACGAGCTTTTGACCAGAGATGGCGCTCTCACCGGAAAGGTCCGTATGCCGATCCTCGGCCGGGCGGCGAAGGAAGCGGCGCTTCGACAATTTTCAACCGATTACTCGATCGCGCTAGGCGCAACGCTCGCCGTCGGCGACGGCGCCAATGATCTCGACATGATCGGCGCGGCGGGTCTTGGCGTCGCGTTCCACGCCAAGCCGAAAGTTGCGGCGGCGGCGGACGCAGCGATCCGGTACGCCGACCTGACGGCGCTGCTTTACGCGCAAGGAATACCAGCGAGTGAGTTCAAAGGCTGACCGCGATTATTGCGGCAAAAAGCCCTCGACGAGGTAGACGCGCGAGGTCGCATTCTTCTGCCGCAACGGCAAAATCGCCTGATATTCAGCCGACTCATAAAACGCGCGCGCCGCCGCGAGGCTGCCAAATTCGAGAATGACGATGCGGCCGGCCGGAGCATCGCCCTCTTTGGGGACCGTCTCGCCGGCCCGCACAATATAAGCGCCGCCATACTTCGCGACCAACGGCGTCACCGCCGCCACATAGTCCTTATAGGCGACCGGGTTCGTCACCAAAATTTCGGCGACCGCATAGCCTTTTGGAACGAGCGGCTCGCCGGAGGAAGCGCTGGCGAGACAAGCGAAGAGGACGGCAGTTCCGATTATAACGGCGCGCAAAAACGACCTCCCTTGGTCCGGTTAAATCCGCCGAAGTTACGGCCTCAGCGATTCATAGAACAACAACTCGCCGCGTTGGACGTAGATCTGCACCGGCCCGGAATTCAGATTGCGCAATTTGTCGAGCTTGGTCGCAGCAGCTTCCGGGCGCGTCATGCGCTCCCAGCCGATTTCGAGAATGATATCGCCCGGCTGCAACACGATCGCCGCCTGACTTTCCGGATCGACCGCCGTCACCACGACGCCTTCGGTGTCCGGCGCGAGGCCGAACGCTTCAACGACATCTCTCGTCGGGCGCTCCAGCGTCAGACCGGAGGCCTTGAGGCCGCCTTGCAGTTGCGGTCCCGGCGAGCTTGCAAGAACCCGCGTTTCGCGGCGATCGACGGTGACGCGCAAGATGACGCGTTTGCCGTCGCGCAGGACCGTCATCGGCACTGTCGATCCGACGGGGGTGTCGGCGACGGCGCGCGTCAGATCGCGCACGGTGTTCACCGGGCGCTTGTTGAAATCGAGGATAATGTCGTTTGGCTGCACGCCGGCCGAGAGTGCCGGGCTGTTCGGCCGGACGACTGAAACGACGGCGCCGCGCGGGCGGTCAAAGCCAAGTTCGGTTGCAAGTTTCGGCGTCATCTCGTCAATCGAAACGCCGAGCCACCCGCGACGCGTCTCGCCATTGGTCAGCAACTGGTCGACAACGACGCTCGCGAGGTCTGAGGGAACGGCGAAGCCGACCCCGACCGATCCGCCGGTCTGCGAATAGATCGCCGTGTTGATGCCGATCACTTTGCCGGCCATGTCGAACAGCGGGCCGCCCGAATTGCCGCGATTGATGGCGGCGTCGGTCTGGATGAAATCATCAAAATTGCCGGCGTCGATATCGCGGTTGCGCGCCGAGATGATGCCGACCGTCACCGTGCCGCCAAGACCGAACGGATTGCCGATCGCCAGCACCCAGTCGCCGACGCGCGCCACATTCGAGTCGCCGAAATTCACGAAGGGAAGTTTCGCCGGCGGCGCATCAAGCTGAAGAACGGCGATGTCGGTTTCACGGTCGACCGCGCGGATCGTCGCTTTGAATTCGCGTCCGTCATGCATGGTCACCGTCACCTGATCGGCGTTGTCGATGACATGGTTATTGGTGACGACGATGCCTTTGGGATCGACGATAAAGCCCGAGCCCAGCGAAACGGCTTGCGGGCTGAATTTTTTCTGCAGCTGTGAATTGTCGCCGGAGGGTTTGGCGCCGCCCGGCGCCTTTTGCGCCGAAGAGATATTCACGACGGCCGGCGACAATCGCTCGGCGAGATCGGCGAAGCTGTCAGGGGTTCCGCGCGGGGCGGCCTGCGCCGCCGCCGATGCAATCATAACCACGGCGGCAGCCGCCGATATCAGGAATTTCAACGCCATACCCTCGCCTATTACGCCGCCTCGGAAGGACAAACCTCCGGGCGGTCCCCGCTTGATGCCAAGCGAAGGTTACCGGAAATCAGCCGGGCGGCAAAGCCGTTATCCGCAGGCTACCGCTGTCCTTGCAGGTTATTGAGATACCGCAGGAATTCGCTGTCGGGAGAGAGCAAAATCGTCGAATTCCCCTTCTTCAGCGCCTCTTCATAGGCGAGCATCGAGCGGTAAAAGGCGAAAAACTCGGCCCGCTGGGGATCGCGCGTCGCGGGACCTTCAGCGAACCGGCAGGTGATGCCGACCCCATAATTGGTCGCGCCCGCCGCTGTCTCGGCGGCGGTCGTCTGCGACTTGACGCTTTCCACAAGGACCGGAAGCCCGTCATAGGCGCCGGCGAAGATGCAGTTTCGCGTCGCGTCGGCCTGGCCGGTGATTTCCAGCGAGACGCGGTTGGCGTCAGCTAGAATTTCGGCGCGCTTGCGATTCGCCTCGGCCTGGATCCTCGTGCTGTCGCGCTTTCCTTCGGCGCGGATCAATTCCGCTTCTTCGGTTCTCGCCGAGCTCATCTGATCATAGACCGTCTGCGCGATATCGGCCGGATAATCGGCGCGCCGAATTTTGACGTCGATGATTTCGACGCCGAATTTGCGCGCTTCGCTTTCCATCCGCTTGGCGATCCGATGCATGAGCTCAGCGCGTTGCGTGGTGACGATATCTTCGATGCTGACTTCGCCCAAGGTCTGCCGCAGCGAGTTCTGCATGATGCGCTCGATGCCTTCCTGGCTTGCCCGTTGCAGGCCCGCAGCATCGCCCGCGCCGGTCTTGAAGTTTTGATAATAAACAAGCGGATCGATGATCCGGTAACGCGCGAAGGCGTCAACCGTCAGCCGTTCCTGATTGACGTCCGTGATCTCCATGGCGCGCCCGAGGTCGTATTCTTGGTTGCGCTTGTCGATCTTGACGATATCGGCCCACGGAAGTTTCAGATACAACCCCGCAGTCGAGATGACGCCTTTGGGGCTGCCAAGCTCGATGACGATGGCGGTTTCGGTTTCTTTGACGACGAACGTGCACGCTCTCGCCACAAACAGCAGCGCGACAATCGAAGCGGCGACTGCGATCAGAAGTCTGTTTTGCGCCATGTTCAATTGCCTTGCTGGGGGTTCGGTTTGAGCTCGTTCAAGGGGAGATACGGCACGACGCCGCCGCTCGCTTTCTTGTCGATGATGATTTTGTTCATGTCGCCGAGAACGGACTCGACCGTTTCAAGATACATGCGCTGGCGAGTCACTTGCGGCGCGCGGCGGTATTCTTCGTAGATTTTATTGAACCGCTCCGCCTGTCCGACCGAATCGGCTTCAACGCGCGCGGAATAAGCGCGCGCTTCCTGGATGATTTTCAGGGCGTCGCCTTGCGCGACCGGAATGATCTGGTTTGAGGTTCTCTGCGCTTCGTTGACCATACGGTCTTTTTCGTTGCGCGCCTTGATGACGTCGGCGAAGGCGTCGCGAACGGCGCCTGGTACTTCGGGTTTTTCCATGTTGACGCGCACAACTTCGATGCCGCTGTTGTAAAAATCCAGAGTTTCCTGAATGCGCAAACGGGTCTGCTCGACGACATCGGCCTGCCCGCTGGTGATGATCGGCTCGAGCTCCTTGGCGCCGATGGTCTCGCGCATCGCAGCTTCAGCGACCGCCTTCACCATTTCTTCCGGCTCTTCGATATTGAAGATGAATTTCGCTGCGTTCGGCAGCTCACCTTCCGGCGTCGGCGCGCGGCTGATTTTCCAATCGACCGTGAAGCTGATGTCGACGATATTCCGGTCGCTCGTCAGCATCAGGTTTTCTTGCGCGTTCGTCCCCGATGAAACTTCGCCGTTGATCGTCGCCGTCTGCTGCTTGTCGACGGGTACGAGCTTTACGCCCTGAATCATCGGCGCACGCCAGTGCAGTCCCGGCCCCGTCAGCCCGGCGTATTTGCCGAAGGTCGTCGTGACGCCCTGCTCTTGCGGGCCGACCTGATAGATCCCTGAGATCGCCCACAGCGCCAAAAGACCGGCGCCGGCGAAGGCGCCCATCTGGGGCGACCATTGCAGCCCCGGCCCGCCGCGGCCACCGCCGCCGCCCGGAAAAGCGCGTTTCAGACGCTGCTTGGAGGCGCGGAGAAGCTCATCGAGGTCCGGCGGTTCGCCGCCCCGGCCCGGGCCCCTGCCGCCGCCATTGTTACCGCCGCCATTATCGCCGCCGCCAGGCTGTTTGGGCGTTTGGCCCCAAGGTCCGCGCACAGGCCCGCGCCCGCCGCCTTTTCCAGAATTATCCTGCCAGGGCATTCATCGTCCTTCCCGCCAATGGGGCGTGTTCGCAAAAATGAGCGGCCGGTGCGGGCTCGCCAAAAGAGTGAGCCGTATATATGTCAACGCTTTCCGCAGGCGCAATGAGACCGGCGGATTTTTAGCGATTTCCATCAGAGGCTTGGATCGGGCACTTTAAATGAGCGACGCGAGGCTATTGATGAAGGTCCGCTCCGCATTAAAGGCGGTCTTGCTTCCCGGCGGGGGAGATGTCGTCGCCAGCGGGGCGATTGAAGGGCTGAGCGCCACCACGCAAGGGGTCGTCCGCTTCACCTTGAACGCATCGAAAGCCGGCGGCGACACTGACAGAATTCTGGCGGCGGCAAGGCGTGCCGCCGAATCGGTTGAAGGCGTCGCCCGGGTGGCCGCGATCGCAACCGGCCCCGCTGGCGCGGAGGCCGCGCCAAAAGCAGGCGGTCACGACAATCCGTTCGGGCTCAACAAGACGTCAAAAATCGAAGCTGCGGGCAAAGAGCTCAAAGACGTCAAAAACGTCATCGCTGTCGCCAGCGGCAAAGGCGGCGTCGGCAAATCGACCATCGCCGCCAATCTCGCGGTCGCCTTCGCCGAGCAAGGGTTGAAAGTCGGCCTCCTCGACGCCGACATTTACGGGCCGTCTTTGCCGACTTTGTTCGGCCTTTCCGGGCGCCCTGAGATTATCGACGGCAAAATCATTCCCGTTGAAAAATTCGGCGTCAAATCGATGTCGATCGGTTTGCTGGTCGATGAAAATCAGGCGCTCGCGTGGCGCGGGCCGCTCGTCATGGGCGCGCTGCGCCAGCTGATCGCCGATGTCGAGTGGGGCGCGCTTGATGTGCTTGTCATCGACACGCCTCCCGGCACGGGAGACGCGCATCTCTCGCTCGCCCAATCAAAGCGCCTCACCGGCGCGGTGATCGTTTCAACGCCGCAGGAAATGGCGCTCGCAGACGTGCGTCGCGGCGTTGAATTCTTCCGCAAGGTCAATGTGCCGATCATCGGCATCATTGAAAACATGGCGTGGCTTGACGGCGCCGGCGGCGAGAAAATGTTTCTCTTCGGCAAAGACGGCGCCAAGAACGCCGCAAAAGATCTCGGCGCCCCGTTCCTTGGCGCGTTGCCGATTTTCCCCGACCTCAGGATCGCGTCGGACGAAGGGATACCGCTGGCGGCGCGAGATTCTGATGCGGCGCCGGCTCTGATCTTCAAGCAGCTTGCGGAGAAGATTGCCGAGAGCTTCAGGGCTTAAGCGCGGCGTCCGCGACGCGCGTGTCCTGGACGATACGCCAGCGCCCATCAATCTGTTTCATGACGAGCGTCAGCACGCCGGTTGCGTCAGCGCCGCCGCGCGCCAGCGCGTAACGTCCGATAACGGTCGCAACTTCCGGCGACGTCAACGTGACATCGATGTCCGTGAAAGTGAGCCGCCCCATGCCGCCATGCGCGGCTATGTCCTGCTCATAGGATTTCCGGATGTCGCGCCAGCCGGTGGTGACCAGCGTGTTCTTCACCAGCAACACATCAGCGCCGGTCTGATAGCCGCCCATGAACGCTTCGAGATTTCCTTCATTCCAGGCGGCCGCATTTGCGGCAAGAACGCCGCGAATAATCTCGCTCGCCGCCCGGCCGGGCTGCGCGATTTCGCCAGAGGCTTGCGCTGGTTTCGGGGAGGCGTTCGGCGCGGTTGAAGCATCGATAATGTCTTCGATCGACGGCTGCGCGCCTACGAGGCGGCCGGGTCCTTTGGCTTTCGGCGGTTTGGGCGCGCGATATTCACTGATGCGCGCATCGGCGGCGAGCTGAACGGGTTCAGCGGGCGCGGGTCGCTCGAACGCCGGCGCCGCTGGCTCTGCGGCTGTTTCCGGCGCTGCGACTTCCGCCGTTATGATCGCTTGCGGTTGCTCCAGCGCTTCTTCCGGCTCACGCGTTGCGACGGCTTCCGGTTCATTCTCCAAAGGCGCCAGCTCAGTATCGGCGAGCGGCTCAATCGGCGTCGCCGCGTCCGCGATTTCGAGTTGCTTTAGCTGCGCGTCGAGCGGCGCGTCCGCCGGAACTACAGCCGCATCGGCGCCCGCATCAGCAACCGTATCCGCACCGGGGGCGCCGCCTGCGAGCGACGCCTCTACCGATTGGGAAGCAGAGGTCGAGCAGTCAAAACCATCCGCCGCCAAACTCGCGGCGAGTTCGGCCGCGCGCGCCCGGCAGAAATCCTTATCGACATTTGCGTTGTAGGGGACAGCGACATTGGCGCCGCCGTCGCGCGCATAAACGACATCGCACGCGAGCCCGACCGTTCCCGGCGAAATAACTTCGATCGTCCGGACGTCAGCGTCTTTTCGGCAGGTTTCAGCGCGCAGACTTTCCGCAGACGCAGCCTGCGTTACAAAGACGCTCGCCGCCAGCAAGCAAATATTCCTCATGCCCCCTCCCTATCGTGCAGCAGCGCCTTAGCGTTGTTCCGGCGCGGCCGGAAGAGCGGCCCATTTTCGCAGGCGCATCGTAACTGCCGGCTTATAGGGGACCGGCGAAGTTTACGTAAATTTTCTCTACTATAGCCAAGTATTTTCAATGGCTTATCGCCGGTCCAAGATGAAATAATCGCAAGCGTGCTCATTCCTGTCCGATTTTTCAGCCCGGCCCGCCGGACGCTTGTCCCATTGCGCCTCGTCGAGCGGCGGAAACCGGACATCGCCATCGACGACAGCGTCTACTTCCGTGAGATAGATCCGGTCTGCCGCCGGCAGCGTTTTTTCGTAAAGATCCGCCCCGCCGATCACAAATATTTCGCCGACCTCAAGGTCTGCTGCGGCCGATCTCGCCGCCTCGATCGCGTCAGAGATCGACCGCGCCACGATGACGCCGTCGCGGTCTTTCATTTTCCGGCTGACGACAATGTTGATCCGGTTCGGCAAGGGCTTTCCGATTGAGTCGAATGTCTTGCGGCCCATGATAACCGGATGGCCGGTCGTCACCTCTTTGAAGCGCTTCAGATCGTCTGATATTTTCCAGGCGAGAGCGCCCTCGCGGCCGATGACGCCATTGCGCGCGACCGCGACGATGAGCGAGAGCCGCATCACTTGCCGGCCAGTCCTGAAAGCGCGTCGCCGGTCAAGCGATAGATCGTCCATTCATCCATCGCGACAGCGCCGAGCGATTTGTAAAACTCGATTGCCGGCGCGTTCCAGTCGAGCACCGACCATTCAAGCCGGCCGCAATCGTTTTCCCGGGCGATTTGCGCGAGGCGAACAAGCAGCGCCTTGCCGATCCCTTTGCCGCGATATTTTTCCGGCACGAAAAGATCTTCGAGATAAACGCCGTGCTTGCCGAGAAATGTCGAGAAATTGAAAAAATAAAGCGCGAGGCCGCAGGGTTTTCCCTCCCATTCGGCGATCAGAGCGAAGGCTTTGGGATTGGCGCAAAAGAGCGCGCGATCAATATCGGCAGCGCTCGCGACGGCCGCATCAGCAAGTTTTTCATAGGCTGCAAGATCGCTTATGAACTGAAGAATGACGGGTGCGTCGCCGGTGACGGCCGAGCGGAGTGTCAAATTCATACAGCTATCGGCGCCTTGATTGTCGGCGCGGCCGCATAGCCCAGAAATGCGATATCGCCATAGGTGAAATCAAAAATGCTTTTGATATCGGGGTTAAGCTGCAATCGCGGCAATTGCCCCGGCTGACGCGAGAGCTGTTCTTTCGCCTGATCGAAATGATTGTGATAAAGATGCGCGTCGCCGAGCGTGTGCACGAAGTCCCCGGGCTTTAGTCCCGCCGTCTGCGCCACCATCTGCGTCAGCAGGGCGTAGGACGCGATGTTGAACGGCACGCCGAGAAAGACATCGGCCGAGCGCTGATAGAGCTGACAGGAAAGCCGCCCCTTCGACACGAAGAACTGAAAGAGACAATGACAGGGCGGCAAAGCCATGTCGGCGATTTCAGCCGGGTTCCATGCGCTGACGACGAGCCGGCGCGACGAGGGATTTTTCTTCAGCTCGTCGATCACCCAGGAGAGCTGATCGATAGTCCCGCCGTCTGGCGCCGGCCATGACCGCCATTGGCGGCCATAGACGGGACCAAGCTCGCCGTTCGCATCGGCCCACTCGTCCCAGATGGTGACGCCGTGCCGGTTCAGATAGGCGATGTTGGTGTCGCCGGCGATGAACCACAAAAGC
>JBBTJH010000045.1:0-7362 GCA_038059555.1 Pseudomonadota bacterium
AACGCGTTGACGCTTGCGCCCGCCGCCTGCAGCGCCGGAATGATATCGAGCGCCGGGCTGTCGCGCATGTCGTCCGTGTTCGGCTTAAAGGTGAGCCCGAGCACCGCAATCGTTTTTCCTTTTACCGATCCGCCGCACGCCGCGATGATGCGATCGGCCATTTGTCGCTTGCGGCGCGCATTGATTTCAACGACCGCTTCGACAATTCTTGTCGGTGCGCCCGCGGCTTGCGCCGTCCGCACAAGCGCCAGCGTGTCCTTTGGAAAACACGAGCCGCCGTAACCTGGACCTGCATGCAGGAATTTTGAGCCGATGCGGCCGTCAAGGCCGATGCCGCGCGCGACTTCCTGAACGTTCGCGCCGACCTGCTCGCAAAGATCCGCCATTTCATTGATGAAGGTGATCTTGGTCGCGAGAAAGGCGTTAGCCGCGTATTTGATCAGTTCCGACGTTGCGCGATTGGTGAAGACAATCGGCGTTTCATTGATGAAAAGCGGGCGGTAAAGCTCGCGCATCACCTCGCGGGCGCGCTCTTCTTCGGCGCCGACGACGATGCGGTCGGGGCGCTTGAAGTCTTCGATGGCGGCGCCTTCCCTCAGGAATTCAGGGTTCGACACCACCGAAAAATCCGCATCCGGACGAACCCGGCGGATGATGGCTTCGACTTCCGCGCCGGTGCCGACCGGCACCGTCGATTTCGTCACGATGACGGTATAGCCGTTCATCGCAGCGGCTATTTCTTCGGCGGCGGCGTAAACATAGGTGAGATCGGCAAAACCGTCGCCGCGGCGCGAGGGCGTGCCGACGGCGATGAACACCGCCTCGGCGTCGGGCGTTGCGGCTTTTAAATCCGTCGTGAAGGCAAGGCGCTTGGCGGCGACGTTCTCAGCGACCAACGCGTCGAGGCCCGGCTCGAAGATCGGGATTTCGCCCGCTTCAAGCCGTTTGATCTTGCTCTCGTCCTTGTCGATGCAGATGACGTCATGCCCGAAATGCGCAAAACATGCGCCCGAAACGAGGCCGACATAGCCGGTTCCGACAATAGCGACGCGCATCAGAAGTCCTTTTCTTAACCTTGCGTTTCAGCCTGGGACGGTGCGGCGGGATGCAACGTCTGAGCCGGACCGGAGCCGTCCAGCCCCTTCATACTCAATAGGCGTTCTTTGGAAAGAGCACCGCCGCAAAAGTCAGCGCCATGATCTTGATGTCGAACCAGACGGACCAGTTGTCGATATATTCAAGATCGAAGCGAACGCGCTCGGCCATCATTTCCTTTTCAGACGTCTCGCCGCGATACCCGTTCACCTGCGCCCAGCCGGTCATGCCGGGCTTCACTTTGTGGCGGCCTGAGTAATTCTCGATCGTCAGGGCGTATTGGTGGTTGTGCGCGAGCGCGTGCGGGCGCGGCCCAACGAGCGACATATCGCCCCTTAGCACGTTAAAGATTTGCGGCAATTCATCGAGGCTGTAGCGGCGCAAAAATCCGCCGAGCTTCGTCACCCGCGGATCTTTCTCGCGCGCCTGCAATATCTTGTCGCCATCTTCCTGCACGGTCATGGTGCGGAATTTGTAGATCCTGAACACCTTGTGATTGAAGCCGTGGCGTTGCTGTTTGAACAGCACGGGCCCTTTTCCTTCGAGCTTGATCGCAAGCGCGATGAGCAGGATCAGCGGCGACAAAATCAAAAAGGCGGGAACGCCGACGAGATAGTCTTCAGCCGTCTTAAGCAGGCCGCCCCAGCCCTCGAGCGGGCGCCGATAGAGCGTCAGCAGCGGCGCGCCGCCGATCCGGACGACGTCGCCGCCGGTGTGATCGAGCCAATGCGCGCTTGGACAAATGGCGAGCGACACCGGCAAGGTGGATAGCCGGTTGACGAGGCTCGTCATGCCCTCTTTTGAAAGTTTCGGCATGGCGATGACGACATCGTCAATCTCGCCGGCGCGCGCGGCGCGCTCCAAAGCGCGCAGATCGCCGATGGGCGTGATGCCTGTCCCGCTCGCTTCAACTGGGCCTGCTGAAAAAACGCCGACGATTGAAATCGCCTTTTCGGGATTTGCCGCGTGTTCGGCAAATCGCGAGCCGATCTCATTGACGCCGACGATCGCGATCCGGCGCGAAAAGACGCCGCCTTCGCGAACCGCCCGCCGCAACAGCCAGGCGGCGAGGATGCGCGCAATGACCAGCGCGACCGTCACAACGCCAGTCCAGGCGAACAGCCAGAACCGGGAAAAATTCTCGGAAACCTTCAAGGCGTAGCCGAAAGCGATGAGCCCGAGGACGATCAGCGCCCAGCGCGCGATCACCGCCCGCATCGACCGGCTCGACGAGAGCAGCGCCTCGAATTCGTAATACCCGTCCCGCCGCAAGAGAGCGGTAAGCCCCGTCGCGCCGACGATGCCGGCGGCCGCAAACCGCTGAACGTCGGTGTTTATGACGAGAATATAGTGATGGTAGAGATAAGCGACGACGACCGACGCGGCCGTCACCACCACAAAGTCGGAGAACTGGACAAGGTCGCCATAAACCGCCCGCGAGAACGGCGCGCGCCGGCTGACCTCCCCTTCCGTCAGCTCCTCGACAAACCCTTGAGCCTCACTCAACCCGTCACCCGGCGCGAAACTGCGCCGCTCCTGTTCACCGGTCTACCGACCAGGTGCTTCCTATCACGCAGCCTGCAAACAATCAGTAACTCTGGAGGCTCAGGCGCCTCATTTTTTTGCAATGCAGCAAGGGGCAATTTACGCGCCGCAACTTGAAAGGGAAGTGGTCCGATGCTTGCGCCGGCGCGTCCAATGCTCCAACAGGGCGGGCGTCGGCCCGCTCCCGGCCATTGCAGGTGTGCCATGTCGAAACAATACGCCGCCTTTCATGTGTCATGGCGCGACTCCAGGAAAAGGCCGCTGTTCTTCGGCGGCGACGAGGAATTTGGCTCAGCGGGGGCGGATGCGCTCGAGCAAAAGCTTAACGCGCTCGCCGAAGAGGGGTGGATCATTGACCGCGTCATCCCCGCGTTCGGTCTGACTCCCCGCCAGACCGCAGCCTATACGATCATCGCGTTCAAATAATCAGAGCCTGGAGGGATGAGTATGGCGGCGGTCCGCGAGAGCGACGAAACCCTTGTGTCTGCCTTATGCGCACTCGCGCTCGATGCGGGGGCTGCCGCCCTCGAGATCTATGATGGCGATTTCGCCGTCGACGCCAAAAGCGACGCTTCCCCCGTAACTGAGGCTGATCGTCTTGGAGAAGAAATAATCCTCTCGGGGCTCGCGCGCCTCGCGCCCCACATCCCGACGCTTGCCGAAGAGGCCGCGTCGATCGGAAAAATCCCCGCTCTCGGACGCGAATTTTTTCTCGTCGATCCGCTCGACGGCACCAAAGAGTTTATTTCGAAGACCGGCGAGTTCACCGTCAACATCGCCCTTATTCGCGACGGCCGGCCGGCGCTCGGCGTCGTCTATGCGCCGGCTATCGGAAAGCTTTACGCCGGGATCGCGGGCGCTGGCGCGCGCCTTTCACGCGTCGAAGGC
The DNA here is from genome assembly GCA_038059555.1 of Pseudomonadota bacterium. Taxonomy (GTDB): domain Bacteria; phylum Pseudomonadota; class Alphaproteobacteria; order Caulobacterales; family Parvularculaceae; genus Amphiplicatus. The sequence continues at coordinate 3,529 of JBBTJH010000045.1, forward strand.
GGCGCCCCGGGGAAGTTCAGCCCGATTGCAGCGCGCGCGGTTCCCTCCCGCGCGCTCATTGCTGTCGCCAGCCGCAGCCATCGCGGGCCCGAAACCGACGCCTTCCTCTCAACCCTCGACATCGCCGACTTCGCCGCGGCGGGATCGTCGCTGAAATTCTGCCTGATCGCCGAAGGGCTCGCCGACGTTTACCCGCGCCTTGGGCGGACGATGGAATGGGACACCGGAGCAGGTCAGGCCGTCCTTGAAGCGGCCGGCGGGAGCGTTGCCGTCTTTTGCGGAGACAACCCTCTTTGCTACGGAAAAAAAGAGCGCGGCTTTGACAACCCTCACTTCATCGCCTGGGGACGGCGTTAAGCCGGATCGATCATGAAAATCACCGAAAAAACCGAACGTCAGATTTTTCTTGGCAGCGCCGCCTCGCTCCTCGTGCTTGCGGGAATTCTGCTTGGGACGTACGCGCCGCCGGTCAAAAATCTCGCGGTAAAGGCCGGCGACAAGATCGAGGACATCAAGCGCAACGGGCTCGCCTATCTCGGGATGAGACCGTCGGGACACATCGCTCCGCTGAGGGCGGAAATATTTTCCGCGATCAGCCCGGACGTTTCGCGCGCCGCGCCCGGCGTCACGCTGATCACCGGATTATTCGGGAACAAACTGGCCGCGCGTCTTTATGATCGTGACGGCGCCGTGATTTATGAATGGCCGAACGATCTCTTCGATCTCTTCGCCGACAAGAAAAAATACAAATTCGATGCGCTCGTTCACGGCGACTTTCTTTATCCGAACGGAGATCTCCTCGTCATCATCGATCACGTCGGCATGGCGCGGATCAGCGCATGCGGCGATATTATCTGGCAGGCGAGAAACGGCGCGCATCATTCGATCGACATCGACGACGACGGCTACATCTGGGCGCCGCGCGGCGGCAAGACCTATGATGACCGGCGCCTCGCCGATACGAAGGTCAAGATCGACCGCATCGCGAAAATCGATCCGGCGACGGGCAAAGAAGTCGAGTCCTTTGAACTCGCAAAAATCCTGCTCGACGCCGGCCTTGAAGGCATCATCAAAAGCAACCGCCTCCGGCCCGAAGACGTCTTCCACCTCAACGATGTCGAAATTCTCAAAAAGTCGATGGCGGCGGCGTTCCCGATGTTCGCGGCCGGCGACATCATGCTCTCCGGGCGCAACACCAACGCGATCATCATCCTCGACGGCGGGACGCATCAGGTGAAATGGTGGCGCGTCGGGCCGATGCACGGCCAGCACGATCCGGATTTTCAAGCGACCGGCGAAATCACCCTGCTCGACAACCGGACCGCCGAACCCGCGTCGAAGAAAAATCACTACTTGGGCGGCGCCAACGGCAGCCGCATCATCGCGATCAATCCGGCCAATTACGGCTACCGCGAACTTTACGCCTCGAACGAGACGAACAAATTTTATTCCGCCTACCGCGGCAAGCATCAGATGCTGGAGAATGAAAACATCCTGATCGCCGAAAGCGAAGCGGGCCGCGCCTTTGAAGTGACGCCTGATGGAGATATCGCCTGGATGGTCGTCAGCAAATATGACGACAAGAGCGTTGGCTGGCTGACCAGCGCGACGCGCTATCCGGAGAGCTACGCCGCTGTCGGCAAGAACTGCCCGGCGAAATAAGCTCCAGCGCTTTCCTGCTGCATCGACCGAATAAAAAAAGCCCCGCCGTCATCCGGCGGGGCTTTCATTTTCTTAAACCGTCGCGGGTTTAGAAATTGCCGCGAAGGCGGAAGTAGTAGTAGCCGCCCATAAATCCGGCCGGCGCAACTGACGGATATTTTGAACCAGCAACGCCCGCGATGCCCGGATCGAGAGCATCTGGATAGGAATTGAAGACGTTCTGGGCGCCGACCATCACTTCAAGCCCGTCCATCACTTCGTAACCGGCTTCAAGATCGATCGGGAACTGCGCGCCGCCATGGTGCGGAAGATCGCAGTAATCCGGTCCCGTCGTGTTGGTCGCGTCGAGATGGCACTCGAAGAATTTGCCGTAGTAGTTGACGCGCGCCAGAGCGTGGAACGGTCCGACAAAGTGATTGATCGAAATGTTGCCGCGCGTGTGCGGCACCGAGTCGGTGATCTGGTGGGCTTTGCCGTTGCTGAGCGGGGCTGCCGAATTGACGCCGAAATCGGTAATCGAGGTGTCGGTCCAGTTGAAGGCGAGGGCCGCTGTCGTTCTCGAATTGTCGCTGAGTTCGAACGTCGTATTCGCAACGACGTCGATCCCTTGCGTTCTTGTGTCGAAGGCGTTGGTGAAGAACGAGAACTGCGAGAGATCCTGGAAGCCTTGGAAATCCGCAGCGTTGAGGACGCCGGCCGTGTCGAGCGCATTGATGACCTGGCTGGTTGAAGATCCCGGCGCAATGACGACGCCGTTCTCTGTTGCGACCTCATTAAGCTCGGCGAGGAAGTCCTGGGTGTCGGAGAGCGAAATGCGGTCTCTCACCTTGATCCTGAAGTAATCGACCGTGAAGCCGACATTGGCGAGGCTGAAGGCGACGCCGACGGTGAAGTTTTTCGATTGCTCCGGCCCGAGGGTCGGACGGAAGCCGGTCGACAGTTCAAGCCGGTCGGCGATGAACTGGCCTGCCGCGCTCGACAGCGGAATGGTGCCGAGATCGACAAGCTGAGTGCCGGTGAACTGCGTCGTCGTGTTGATGACGTTCGCTTGACCCGCCGTCGGCGCATGGAAGCCGGTCGAGTACGTGGCGCGAACCGCAAAATTGTCGGTCACGTCGTATTTGCCGCCGACTTTCCAGTTCGTGGTGCCGCCGAACGAGGTATAGAAATCCTCGTACCGGACGGCCGCCTGCAGCGTGAAGGCGTCGGTCACATCGGTTTCAACTTCGCCGTAGAACGCGTAGTTCTTCTGGCTGTCGGAACCCGCCGCCGCCGGGATGAAGCCCGGGAAGCCGTTGGAGCTCGACGAAAAACCCTGTCCGTTCGGGAAGCCCGCCGAAATCGCCGAGAGCGGTCCGATCTGATAGGATTCAAGCTGTCCCGCCGTGATCGTGAATTCTTCCTTGCGGTGCTCAAAGCCGAACGCAAGGTTGATATCCGACGCGAACATGCCGTTCGGAATGGCGTACCCGAAATCGGCGTTGACGTTGGTGTCTTGCTGTTCATAGGCGCCGGGGCGGAATTCCGTCGGCGTGTTCGGCCCAAGGCTCGCATTGATCGTGTTGTTGATGAAGAACGCGACCTTGCTGTCGCCGCGCGTGAAGCTCAAATCGTAAGTGAAGCGTTCACCGAGCGTGCCGCGGAAACCGCCGACGATCGAGTAATCGGTGACGTCGCCGCCAAAGCGCGGGGTGAAGCCGCCGGGGAACATCTCGACGAACGAGAAGCAATTGGCGTCCGCCTGAACCGCCGCCAAAATCGTCGGATCGGGAAGGAGCCCGCCGCCGGCGGTCAACGGTATGCCGGCCGGGCAATCGCCAGAAGTTGCGCCCGAAAGATCGCCGACGAGAACAGAAGCGACGCCCAAAGGATCAGCAGCGCCGGTCAGAGGATCGACGAGCGGCCCGCGGAAGACCCCGCCGCGATTGGTCGGGTTGCGATAGAAGAAGCCGCCTTCGACCTGACGCTCGGAGTAATTGCCGAGCGCATAAATCTCGAACGCGTCTGAGATCGGAAGCGCGGCGTTGCCGAAGAATTTGAAGTCGTCATTGACGTTTGGCTGGCCCCAGATCTGGACGTGATCGCCGGTGAGCGTGTTCACAGTGGGACTCGCGACGGCCGTATTGCCGGCGGCGATCAGCGCGGCGGCGTCGGTGCGCTGCACCGAGCGGT